>CBDUBB010000376.1:0-2588 GCA_965365265.1 uncultured Flavobacteriaceae bacterium | reverse complement strand
GAGTTGATCGGCTGTTATTACCAGGAGGATAAGGAAATACTTCTCGATCAGATACATCCCCAGTATATCATCCTCAAGCCGAGCCTGGTCGGGGGGGTTCGGGGAAGCCGGGAGTGGATTGAAGCGGCTGAGTCCAGGCGCATCGGGTGGTGGGTGACCATCGCCCTGGAGAGCAATATCGGATTGAACGCCATCGCCCAGTGGACCGCTACCCTGGACGTGCATATGCCACAGGGGCTGGGAACCGGATCCCTGTTTTCCAATAACTTCAAAAGCCCTCTGGAAGTTTCAGGGGGAAAACTCTGGTACCGCCCTGAACAAACGTGGGGGACCTCTCAAATTAAAGATCTATGTACATAGAACAAGGTTATCGCGGTGATCTCGGACTCTGGAAATACCTGATCCTGCCGACGGGTTTTATCGTCCTGATGGTATTTAATTACCTGGCCACCCTCAATTCCCCGGTAAGCGTGGAAGAGATGATGGCGCAAATGATCGAACAGCTGGGGACCAATGTGGTCCTGATCCTCCTGCTTGCCCCACTGGCCGTCGGACTGGTTGTTGTCCTTGGCTGGACCAAGCTCGTACACCCCCAGTCCATAAGGTCACTTACCACCTCCCGACCGAGGGTGGACTGGAAGCGGGTATTTTTTTCCTTTGGTATCTGGACCCTTATTACCGTGGGCCTCACCCTTATTGACCTGTATACCTCCCCGGAGGATTACGTCCTGAATTTCAGGTGGGAGGCTTTCTGGAAACTCGCCCTGATCGCCATCCTGCTGATTCCCCTTCAGACGAGTTTCGAAGAATACCTCTTCCGGGGGCACATGATGCAGGGGCTGGGGATTATCTTTGGCAACCGATGGATTCCCCTGCTGGTAACCTCCGTGATTTTCGGACTCATGCACCTTGGCAACCCGGAGGTGGAAACACTGGGACCCGGGATCATGGTCTTTTATATCGGGACCGGGTTTTTCCTCGGGATCCTGACGCTTATGGATGAGGGCCTGGAGCTCGCCCTGGGGTTCCACGCTGCCAATAACCTGGTTACGGCCCTTTTGGTGACCTCTGAGTGGACTGCCTTCCAAACAGACTCTATTTTCAGGGATGTGGCCGAACCCGGACTGGGATGGGACGCCTATATCCCTATCTTTGTGGTTTTCCCACTACTTTTGTTTTTCTTCGGCAGGAAATACGGCTGGAAAAACTGGAGGCAGCGGCTTACCGGAAAGGTTTTGCCGCGGGAGGAAGCCCTTGCGATCTTAAAGAAAGAAGACTAATGAAAGAATTTTTCAACGGGGCATTTACCCTAAACGGAATAAAGGTTGGCTATAAAGACCTCAGCGAGGTAGCCTACAGCCTGGTCAAGGAAGGAGATCCGTATGAACAGGAAATAGGTGATTTTCTTCTGGACTGGGTTTCGGACAGGGAGGATATACAGATGAAGACCTCCGGATCAACAGGCGCACCCAGGGTCATTCATATGCCCAAAAAGACCATGGTCCACAGTGCCCTCGCCACCGGGGAGTATCTCGGTCTTGAGGAGGGTACCAGGGCCCTTTTATGTCTGCCGGCCCGAAGTATCGCAGGAAAGATGATGCTGGTTCGGGCCCTTGTCCTGGGGTGGAAACTTCACCTTGAAGCCCCGGATTCCGACCCCCTTCAGGGACTTTTACAACCCGTCGATTTTGCAGCCATGGTTCCCATGCAACTGGAAGCTGCCTTAAAGAACCCGGAGAAGATCGCGACCATTCTTGTGGGAGGAGCCCCTCTGTCCAGAGCACTGCTGGCCCGGATTCCGGAAGACGGGATTTCTGTGTACGAGAGTTATGGAATGACGGAAACGGCCAGCCACATTGCCCTCCGCAAAATATGCAGGGTGCCCGAGGGAAAGGCCCCGGAATCGATTTTGCCTCCGTTCCATGTGCTTCCCGGTGTTGAAATAAGCAAAGATGACCGGGGATGCCTGATTATCACCGCATCCTACCTGCCGGAAAAATCCCTGGCAACCAATGACCTGGTGGTCCTGGAATCGGATGAGACGTTTCGGTGGCTGGGAAGGGCAGACCATGTGGTGAATTCCGGAGGCGTCAAGCTGATCCCGGAACAGCTGGAGGAAAAGCTGTCTGGGCTTATCCGCCTACCTTTCTTTCTTACCGGGATGCCCGACGAGACCCTGGGGGAAAAGCTGGTGTTGGTTGTGGAAGGAGGCAGTGATGACTCCCTATTGCAAAAAATAAAGGAATCCTCAGGGATGGACCGGTATGAAGTTCCGAGGGAAATCCATTTTCTGAAGACCTTCGCCTATACGCCCACGGGCAAGATCAATCGCCCGGAAACGCTCAAAATCTTCCAAACAGCATCCGAATAATGAAACAACTTCTCACGCTCTTGCTCATCACCAGCCTTGGGTTTACTGCGTCATCCCAGCAAATCCTTCCCGAATCCCAGCGTGCCCGTGTTGTCGATGAACTTCTCAAGGAAAGGCTGGATTCCCTGCTGCCGGCTTTGATGGACAGGACCGGGATCGATATGTGGATCCTGATCTCCAGAGAATACAACGAGGACCCCGTACTACGGACCCTTCT
>CBDUBB010000375.1:0-2594 GCA_965365265.1 uncultured Flavobacteriaceae bacterium | reverse complement strand
GGGCGAATACAAAGAGATCACCACGTACGAGCGCCTGGTCTTCACGTGGCTATCGGGGCACACGGTGCCCGACAGTACGGTGACCATCGACTTCAAAGATGTCGGCGAGTCTCAGACCGAGATCACATTGCACCACGTCGGCTTCCCCAGCGAAGAGGCCCGCAACGACGCGTTCGCGCCCTTCCTCGACATCGCCCGCCTCAAGGATCTGGCGCGCCTTCGTAACAATTACTACCAGGGCGATGCTCTTGCAGAAGAGGCCATCCAGAAAGACCTGCCCACCTACCTTACCGAATTAAACCGGACCACCTCCTATGACGAAGCCAGGGAAGTCTACAATAAATACGAGGGGCAGTATCGGAGTTCCCCCTATTTCTTCCTGGACGCCTACCGGCATTTTTACGACCGGCTCGGGGAAGAAACTTTTGCCAACGAGATAATCGAATCGAATTTTGGCAGGTTTGAAGGCAATGCCGTTCTCTTGAAGGCCCTGGCCTACCTCTATCAGGAACAGGGTCGGTACCGGGAGGCCCTCGAACTGTACAAGGAGGTCTTTATCCTGCGTCCGCATTACAGCCAGTCCTATATGGACCTGGCAAATGCCTACCGGGATGTTCGCCAGTACGACAAGGCGGCCCGGATGTTCTTCCGCTACAAATACCTGGTGGATGAGAACTTCCTGGTTGCCTCCGAGGATTTTTCAAAGATCGTTCAGCACGAGAGTGACAACCTCCTGAAACTTCACGTTCGGGATGTTGGGGTGGATATTGACAAAATCCTGACCGACCCCTTTGTGGATAATACCACCAGGGTGGTTGTGGAATGGAACGATACGGAGGCCGAATTCGAATTGCAGTTCGTAAATCCGGAAGGTCAGTACCACACCTGGAAGCACACGTATGCTGAGAACGACGAGCGCCTCCTGGACGAAAAAATGAAGGGATACTCCACTGAAGAGCAGATCATCGACAAGGCCCTTCCCGGCCAGTGGACGATCAACGCCAGATATCTTGGCAACAAAAGCCTGACCCCCACGTATCTTAAGGTTACCACCTATTACAATTACGGGGAACGGGATCAGCAAAAGCGGGTTCATACCTTCAAACTCTCCGTAAAAGATGTCTGGCAGGAATTGCTGACCCTAAACAACCCGGGTGCCAGCCGGGTGCGGTGAGGCTATGAATGCAATACGGCTATCGCTCTTCCTGTTGCTTTCATGGGGATTGCACGGCCAGACTGCGTATAAAGGAACCGTTGTTGACGCTCAGACGGAACAGCCCATCCCCTTTGTGAATATCGGTATTGTGGGCCGGGGGATAGGGACGGTGAGCGATATCAACGGAGCCTTTCTGCTGGAATTCCCATCAAATCGGATATCCGGCACGGATCTGGTACGGGTCTCTTCGCTTGGCTATGAGCCGATAGTCCTTTCGGTCTCCCGTCTGGAAGCACAAAAAGACAGTCTCCTTTTCCGGATGAAGGACGAACCCATATCCCTTAAGGAAGTCGTACTTACCAACCTGCCCATATATCGGGTGGAAGAAGAGATAGGGTATCCGGGAATGAGCGGGAAGGGGATTGGATACTGGAAAGACAGCGTGGCCCTGGGGGGAGAGTTAGCCTCGGTCATCAGGGTGGATAAGGGGCTTCGCAAACTCAACGCCCTGTTTTTCGACGTGCTCTATAATCCGTCTGACAGTGTAAAGCTTCGGTTGAATTTCTACGAACCCATGCCAGGGCCAAAATACCCGGGCGAGAACCTTAATCAAAGTGGCAGGAACATTCTCCACACCCTGAAAAAAGGAAAGAGCCTTGCTGTGGTCGACCTCGAACCCTATGATATCTGGGTCCGGGATGACTTTATAGTGAGTATGGAACTGCTGCAGGTTCATGGTACGGAAACCGTAGGGCTGAGCCTACCGGCCGGTTCCTATGGCTCAGGCAGGTCTTATCGCCGGTACGCAAGTCAGGGCAACTGGGAGATGCTGGATGGATCTGTAATGGGGTACTATATTCAGAGCACCTACTATACCGATAACCCGAGAAGGCTTCCAAAGCCCAGGGTGGTACGCAAACAGCAGAAAAACCAGCGGGAAATCTCCGGCTTTGTTTTTTTTGCCGGACGCCCCCTCCCTGGGGTTAGCGTCAGGAATTATTCCCGGAATGAGGAGGTGGTTACGGATGTGCGGGGCCGTTACCGGCTAAAGGTATCCAAAGGGGATGTCCTTGGGGTTGCCTATCCGGGCTTGGAATCACTGACCGTGGAGGTTGAGGAGCCAAAGAACTTCAATTTTCAGATGCAGGCCATCCGGTAGTATCCCTAAACCTGCAGCACTCCCATGTTGAAGTCCCTTTCCGGCGGGGCGTGATCAGCTGCCTCAATGCCCATGGAAATCCATTTGCGGGTCTCCCTCGGGTCTATGATGGCGTCCGTCCAAAGGCGGGCTGCGGCGTAGTAAGGGGAAATCTGGCTGTCGTACCGCTGTTTGATTTTATCATACAGGTCCTTTTCCTTCTCCTCATCAAAGGATTCCCCGGCCTTTTGCAGGCGGGCCTTTTCGATCTGCATCAGGACCTTGGCCGCCGAGTTTCCG
>CBDUBB010000374.1:0-2615 GCA_965365265.1 uncultured Flavobacteriaceae bacterium | reverse complement strand
TAGGATTGAAGTACCTCAGGGCAATCGCCTGCAGCCGGTCGCGAACCTTACAGGTATCCCGGATGATCTCCTCCCCTATCTGTTTGGTATTTCCATAGGGAGATTCTGCCGGTTTGACCGGGGCGTCTTCCGTTATCGGCATGTTGTCAGCCTGTCCGTAAACCGTACAGGAGGAGCTGAATATGAAATGAGCCCTTTCCTTTTTCTCCAGTTCCTGAAGGAGGGAAACCAGGGTGGTGAGGTTGTTTTCATAATAGAGAAGCGGCTCATCCACGCTTTCCCCCACTGCTTTGGAGGCGGCAAAGTGAATTACCCCGGAGAGGTCGGGATACTTTTTGAAAAAATCTCCGACCCTTTCCCGGTCTCTCAGGTCAAACTTTTCGAAAAGGGGACGTTTCCCGGTGATGGCTTCGATGCCATCCAACACGCTTTCTGAAGAGTTCGAACAATTATCGATAATCACCACTTCATATCCGGCCTGCTGGAGTTCCACGGCCGTATGGGACCCTATAAATCCAAGCCCCCCGGTTACGAGTATTTTCATCTATTTTTCGATTTTATTAAGATTAAACAGCGGGTTCCAACCCATTAATCAGGCCTGTCCGTCCATAAAGCTGAGGACCGTTCGGGTGATATACTCCAGCTGTTCTTCATCGAGCTCCGTATGCATCGGAAGGGAGATGACCTCCTGGCAAAGCTGGTTGGTTACTTCAAAATCCGATTCCCTGTAGCGGTCATCCGCATAGGCCTTCTGCCTGTGAAGGGGTACGGGATAGTAAATGCCGAAAGGGATCTCGGAAGCTGCCAGATGCTCCGCCAGGGCGTCGCGCCTGCCCCCGCCCACCTTCAACGTGTATTGGTGGAAAACATGGCAGTCGCAGGTGTCGCAAATTCCGTCGCACCCCCGCATGGTTTTGGGAACTGCAAGTTCCGGGTGGCCGCCAAAAGCCGCGTTGTAATACCGCGCTGCTTCCCGCCGCCGCTCACAATACCGGTCCAGGTGGGGAAGCTTTGCCTTCAGGACTGCTGCCTGCAGGGAATCCAAACGGGAATTTACTCCCACCACATCGTGGTAGTAGCGCGTATACATGCCGTGGTTGACGATACCCCTAAGGGTATGCGCCAGATCGTCGTCATTGGTAAAAAGGGCTCCGCCATCCCCGTAGCACCCGAGGTTTTTGGACGGGAAGAAGGAGGTGGCCCCCACATGCCCCAGGGTCCCGGCCTTCTGAAGCCTGCCATCGGAAAACTGATAATTGGCCCCGATTGCCTGGGCATTGTCCTCTATGACGTACAGGTCATGTTCCCGGGCGATTTCAAGGATTTCCTCCATGGGAGCACACTGCCCAAAAAGGTGAACAGGAACAATGGCCCTTGTTTTCGGGCCAATGGCCCTGCGGATGGCCCCCGGATCTATGTTGAAGGTCTCAGGGTCCACGTCGACCAGTACGGGGGTAAGCTGTAGCAGGGCAATTACCTCCACCGTGGCGGCAAAGGTGAAATCCGCAGTGATCACCTCATCACCGGGTTTCAGGCCCAGTCCCATCATGGCAATCTGAAGGGCGTCTGTCCCGTTGGCACAGGGAATCACGTGCTTTACTCCCAGATAGGCTTCCAGGTCCGCCTGAAAGCCCTGAACTTCGGGCCCGTTGATGAAAGCAGCTGAATCCAGGATGCGGGAGAAGGAAGCCTGGATTTCAGGTTTGATGTCCTGGTATTGCTGCACCAGGTCCACCATTTGAATTTTACGCATGTGAAGGTGTTTCTTCTCACAAACTTACAAAAATCGGGTGCTGCCGGCAACGAATTAGGCAAAGAACCGTATTTTAGCGGAAAACCCCGGGGCCCGTGTTTTTTTTGTACAACTTGGCTGTTCTCCTCAGTTGGTTTTTCCTCCATCCTGTAGCCCTTTTCAATGCAAAGATCCGGCAGTTTGTCACCGGCAGAAAGCAGGTCTTTTCCTATCTGAAAAAGCACAGGGACAAGGACAAACCCCTTATCTGGATCCATACAGCTTCCCTTGGGGAATTTGAGCAGGGCGCCCCTGTTCTGGATATACTCAGGGAGGAATATCCTGAACATCAGTTCCTGGTAACTTTTTTCTCCCCCTCCGGCTACGAGGTAAAAAAAGACCGGCTTTCCCCTGATTTGGTCACCTACCTGCCCATGGATACCCGATGGAATGCGCGGAAATTCATACGACTTGCACAACCGGATATTGCCCTTTTCGTGAAATACGAGGTTTGGCCGGGCTTCTTTCGGGAGTTGGAAAAAGCGGGGATTCCCATCCTCCTGCTTTCAGCTATATTCAGGCGCAGACAGATCTACTTTAAATGGTACGGGGGCTTTCTCAGGAAGGCACTGAAACGCGTGGCCCATTTTTACGTTCAGGACGACCTTTCGGCAGATTTGCTCAACGGCCTCGGCATATCCGAGTATACGGTAAGCGGGGATACCCGTTTTGACCGGGTCCTGGAAATCCTGGACACTAAGCAGGACCTGCCCTTCATGGAAAGCTTCAGGGCGGGCCGGACCTGTATGGTCTGTGGCAGCACCTGGCCGGAAGATCATGAGCGCCTGCTTCCCTTTATCAATTCGGCCGAAAGCGGGCAGTG
>CBDUBB010000373.1:0-2617 GCA_965365265.1 uncultured Flavobacteriaceae bacterium | reverse complement strand
CCAGGTGGGCAAACGTGGTCGCAGGGGCGGGGTCGGTAAGGTCATCCGCGGGTACATAAACTGCCTGTACCGAGGTAATGGAACCTTTTTTAGTAGAGGTGATACGCTCCTGCATCGCACCCATCTCGGTGGCAAGGGTCGGCTGGTATCCGACAGCTGATGGCATCCGTCCCAAAAGGGCGGATACCTCTGATCCGGCCTGGGTAAAACGGAAAATATTGTCGACGAAGAAAAGGACGTCCTTCCCCTGACCCTCTCCGGCACCATCCCGGAAGTACTCAGCGATCGTCAGTCCTGAAAGTGCCACACGGGCACGGGCTCCGGGAGGTTCGTTCATCTGGCCGAAAACGAAGGTGGCCTTGGATTCCTTCATGGCATCCTTGTCCACTTTGCTCAGGTCCCAACCCCCTTCTTCCATGGAATGAAGGAAGTCATCCCCATATTTGATAATCCCTGATTCGAGCATCTCACGGAGCAAGTCGTTTCCTTCCCGGGTACGTTCCCCTACCCCGGCAAATACAGAGAGTCCACCGTGACCTTTAGCAATGTTGTTGATCAATTCCTGGATCAATACGGTTTTACCAACTCCGGCTCCCCCGAACAATCCGATCTTTCCTCCTTTGGCATACGGTTCAATCAGGTCAATTACCTTAATCCCGGTAAAAAGAACTTCCGTGGATGTGGAAAGGTCTTCAAATTTGGGAGCTGCCCGGTGTATGGGGAGTCCGTTTTTTCCCGCTTTGGGCAAATTTCCAAGACCGTCAATGGCATCCCCGATCACGTTGAAAAGGCGTCCGTAAACTTCCTCCCCGATCGGCATTTGAATGGCGGCCCCTGTGGCGATTACTTCGGTACCACGACTAAGTCCGTCCGTGGAATCCATAGAGATGGACCTAATGGAGTTTTCCCCTATATGGGATTGCACCTCCAGTACCAGGATGGAACCATCTTCCCTTTTTATCTCAAGGGAGTCGTAGATTTTAGGAAGTTCCGACTCTGAAGGAAACTCCACGTCAATTACCGGGCCGATGATTTGGGTTACTTTACCTGATTGTTTTGCCATTGTGATTTATTTAGTCTGCAAAAATAGTTGGCGTAATTTTTTCGGCTGCAAAGATAGGGTATTCCTCCATAAATCGGAATGGATTTCAATGCTTTTTAAATAAAAAAAGCGCCGGGCTACCGGCGCTTTGAGTTTCGTATTCATCGTTTATGGATTGACAGTCCAGGATACGTAAAAAATAGATCCTACGGCACCTGCACCAATAGCGGAAAAATACTCCTCCCCAAGAATATTGGAACCTCCGAGCTTCAGGATGGATTTCAGGCTTGGAATGGAATAATTGACCTGTGCATCCAGGACTGTATAGGCAGGGATCTGGCCATCTGCAAAAGTCGCCTGCCAGAAATAGGTGTCGCTCCAGCGGTAATTGATGTTAAAGCCGAAATTCTTGAACAATTCCGTGTTCCCGAAAGAGGCCTTTACCTTGTGTTTCGGGGTGTTGAAATTAGTACGGAAATCCGGAAAAGCAGCCTGGTCAAACTTAAGGTCAGCATAGGTGTAATTGACCCCAATATCAAAGTTCCCAAAGATCTTGGCATCCACGCCAATAGTCGCTCCGTAGGATTCAATATCAGCCAGCGCATTCGTATACGGTTGGTACGGGAAAAAATCCCCATTCTGCAGGGCCAGTAGCGAAAGGGAATTGTCCCCTACTTCCCCGTAAAATGGTACCAGTACAGTAGTTTGTGATATAAAATTGTCATACTGATTGTAATAACCGCTCAGGTCGATGGCTATTCTCCCAAGCTGAGCCCGATACCCCACTTCAAAAGCCGTAATCTCTTCAGGCTGGACAAGGGGGGTGTCAAATTCGCTGTTTGGATCCGAGTTCACCGGGGCCTGTGGGTTTCCTGCACCTACAGAGGCCAAAGAAAAGGCATTGTCATAAGCAGACCGACCCACTACAGTAGCCGTTGGGCTTCCCGTCAGGGTCTGTCCGGCCTCGCTCAGGTTGAACGTCCGGATATCCCTGTCCAGGTTGTCCGGGGCTGAACCGACGAGGACCGCCCGGCCCGCATTCAGGCCAATAAACAAATCCTGGGTAGTCGGGTTCCGGAAGCCTTGCTGTACGGAAAACCGAATGTTGTGATTTCTGTTTTCCCCAAGCGTGGCCAAAATAGAGGCCCTGGGAGAAAAGAATCCGTCAAAGAATTCGTTCTTGTCATACCGAACTGACCCCACAAATTTCAGGCGGTCATCCAGGAATTTCTTCTGGACCTGGAGGTAGGCGCCGTATTCGTTGTAGGTGATGGGGCCGTCGATATCCGTGAAAATCGTGCCATTAGAATTCAGTTCGTATTCCCGGAAGGAACCCCCAATCATAATATCCGCAAAATCCGAGGTCAGGTGGGCAAAATTGTAGTTTGCATCCACGTGACGGAATTTGGTGTTGTCTATAAACTTGGCCCCAGTATTGAAGTCCCCATCACTAACCACATCATTAAAGGCCCGCTGGAATTCGGGGCTTCCAGGAACAAACCGGCCGGTGTCTGCAACCTGTCGGGCCAGGGCGTGGGCCTGGTCCTCAGGGAGCTGTACGCCTGTGCCTACCCC
>CBDUBB010000372.1:0-2627 GCA_965365265.1 uncultured Flavobacteriaceae bacterium | reverse complement strand
CCGCAACGATGCCGCCAAGGAGGCGCAGGGATTACTGGAGATGAAAATTGCCAAACTGGAAGAGCTGCTCGCCAATGCAAGGCTCATCGATGAATCCCAGCTGGACAACTCAAAGGTGCTGGTGCTTTCCACCGTAAAGCTGCGCAATCAGCAGAACGGGATGGAGCTGAGCTATACCCTGGTGGCAGAGAGCGAGGCGGACCTTAAGGCCGGTAAAATCTCGGTCACTTCTCCTATTGGGAAAGGCCTGTTGGGTAAAAAAGTGGGGGATACTGCAGAAATTCAGGTTCCCAATGGCACCCTGAAATTCGATATTCTGGAAATCACCCGATGATTCCCTCGGGGGATATCAGGTGTTTTACTATCTTTCTGAAAACCAATAGCTACCTACCATGCCCACCATTTTTACCCGGATCATGCAGGGAGAAATCCCCTGTTATAAGATTGCTGAGGACGATGATAATTTTGCCTTTCTGGACATCAATCCCAACAGTGAAGGGCACACCCTATGCGTGCCCAAAAAGGAAGTAGACAAGATCACGGATCTCAGCCAGGCGGATTATGAAAGCCTGATGCGGTTCAGCCGCAAAGTCGCCCTGGCCGTTGAAGACAGCGTGGACTGTTTACGTGTAGGCCTTACGGTAATCGGTCTGGAAGTACCTCATGTACATGTCCATATTATCCCGTTGAACGAAATGGCGGATGCCACTTTCCAGCGAAAGGCGGCCCTGAGCCCTGACCAATTTGAGGCTGTCGCTTCCAGGATTAGGTCTAAAATTCAATAGCTCCCTGCAGGTAAAGGTAGACGAGGGCTCCAGCCAGGACGATACCCAAAAGCACCAGGATATAAAATAAAGGCCGGAAGCGGACAGCCGTTTTTTCGGGTTCAACGGCTTTTTCGTAGTATTCCACGCTGCGTTCAATATCCTCGGTCCAGGAGACAGGATAAAGCAAACTCTGGCAGGTATTGCATTTTAATTCCCGCTTCAGCTCCGCTGTTGTCTTGTGATAGAACGGCCCGTGCAGGTGCTTCTGGGAGAACGTCAGGCTCAGGTCCTGATTGAAGCACTCCGGACAATTATTGGTGAGCGGGGCCTGCTTGATTATTTTGAATTCGGATTTAGCCATCTTATTTCTGGATTCTCAAAGAGAGTTGCATTACTGTGCCTTCCTTCCCGGAGGACAGGACTTTTATTTTTCCTCCGTGATATTCTTCCACAATCCTTTTGACCAGGGATAGCCCCAGTCCCCATCCTCTCTTTTTAGTCGTGAACCCTGGGTTAAAAATTTCCTGGAATAGTTTTCGGGGGATGCCATGGCCGGTGTCTGAGATCAGGATATTGACATAGGTATTCCCGGGAAGTATGTCAAGGGAGATTTCTCCCTTGCCCTTCATGGCATCAATCCCGTTTTTAACGAGGTTCTCAATAGTCCACTGGTAAAGGGATTTATTCAGCAGTACCGGCAGGGATTCCACTTTGGAGTGGAAGCTAAAATGCACCATTTTTGAACTCCTGGCCTGAAGGTATTCGAATGCACTTTTGGTCTCGGCGACGATATCATGGGGTTCCAGCCGAGGCATGGAACCGATTTGAGAGAAGCGTTCCGTAATGGTTTGCAGGCGGCCAATATCCTTTTCGATCTCGGTGGTGATTTTCGGGTTCAGGGCTTCTTCCTTCAGCAGTTCGTTCCACCCCAGGAGGGAAGTGAGGGGTGTCCCGATCTGATGGGCGGTTTCCTTCGCCATCCCCGCCCATAGCTTGTTCTGTTCTGAAACCTTATTGGTCTTGAAGAAAAAGAAAATGACTGCCCCGAAGAGGAAGATGATCAGCAACAGGGCGATTGGATAGTATTTGAGCTTGTTCAAAACCTCTGAATTCCCGTAGTAAAGGGTGGCAAGGTGCTCCCCCTGATAATCGATTAGGATGGGGGTGTTTTCGGATTCAAAGTCCGCAATTTTCCGGCGCACCCCGGTACTGTCTTCCAGGGCGAAGTCCGGCATGTTGTTTACCTTGACGGACCCATCGGCATTGACCAGGATCATGGGGGTGGTGGTATTTAGCTGCAGGACTTTCAGGTGAAGGGTCCCCAGTTCCTCGTCTTCCGGGGACCGGAGCAGTTCGGACTGGGCGGTGGCCCAAATCTCCATTTTGTGCCGCTCCTCTTCTTTGAACTTCTTAAAAAAACTGTTGGTATTCCACAGGATCAGGCTTACCACCACGAAGGAAGAGATCAGTAAAAAGGCATTGGAAAATTTTCTCGGAGGATTAAGACGCATACCCCTGGCTTCTGACACTAAAGATAACTGAATTTGAACCGATTTGTTGTGGAAAGTACTTTTTTCACCCCCGGCTTTAAGGCAGTTTTCAATACCTTTGCGGGTATGGATGATGAACTGCTCACCCTGCTCCCGGAAGATCTGGAAACCCGTGTTTTGCACGGGTACCTGTTGAGTGCGGTTGGGCCCAGGCCAATTGCTTTTGCGAGTACGGTGGATGCCCAGGGCACCCCTAACCTGGCCCCTTTCAGCTTTTTTAACGTATTCAGTGCAAACCCTCCTGTTTTGATTTTTTCTCCTGCCAGAAGGGTGCGCGACAATACGACCAAGCACACGCTTGAAAATGTCC
>CBDUBB010000371.1:0-2636 GCA_965365265.1 uncultured Flavobacteriaceae bacterium | reverse complement strand
GTTCACTTGGAATAACCATAGTGTTCCAGCAGGTAAAGAAATTTTTCGTTCTGCAGTGCTTCTGACAGCAGTGCCGGATCGGGTGTGTGGCGTGGTCTCGGTTTGATATACCAGTCGCCAGATGCCCGGTCGTTATCATCGCCGGTGATACGGGATGCGGGAAAACAACGGTCGTAAACCAGATCATTGAGCAGCTCCCGTCCAATGAGGTCGGAATCATATCTCAGGATTCGTACTACCGGGACCTTTCCCACCTAAGTTATGAGGAGCGATCCCGCATCAATTTTGATCATCCGCGGGCGATCGATTTCGAGCTTCTGGAAACCCACCTGAGGGAATTGAAATCCGGGAAACCCATACAACAACCGGTGTATTCTTTCGTGGATCATAACCGTACGCGTCAGACCATAGAGACCTACCCGCGAAAGGTGATGATCATAGAAGGGATCCTGATCATGACCCAACCGGAGATCCGGGACATGTTCGACATCAAGATCTATGTACATGCCGATTCTGATGAGCGACTCATCCGGAGGCTGAAAAGGGATATCACCGACAGGGGACGGGACCTGTCAGAGGTCCTTGAACGCTATCAGAATACGCTGAAGCCCATGCATGACCAATTTATAGAACCTACCAAGGAATTTGCGGACATCATCATCCCGAACAACAAATACAATACGGTGGCCATAGAAATCGTGCGTACTATTATCTCAGAAAAACTGATGTCGAAATGAGTTGGAAGGACCTTCGGAAGAAAAGGTGGTTTGGAATCGTGAGCAATATCTACGTCCTGGTTCTGACCATATTTACAGTTTGGATGATCTTCTTTGACACCAACTCCCTTTTGATCCACCTGGAATTGCGGAGGGAGATCGACAAACTTAGAAAGCAACAGGAATTCCTGAGGGAGGAAATTGCCAGGGACAGGGAAATCATTGAAAAACTGTCCGATCCGAAGGAACTGGAGAAATTCGCGAGGGAGGAATATTACCTCAAGCGCAAGGGAGAAGAAATCTATCTGATCGAATACGAGGACAGCCTAAAACAAGATAAGGATGAAGACCCATAACCCCTTTTGGGATTTTGAACCGGTTTCTGCCAAAGCCTGGAAACAAAAGATCCAGGCCGACCTTCGTGGCGGGGATTACAATGAGTTACTGACCTGGCTTTCCCCTGAAGGCATTACGGTTAAACCCTTTTATACCTCGGAAGACCTTCCTGAAGGAATGGTGGGGCAGGCAAGGACACACCCGACCACATGGCAAATTGGCCAGGCCGCCTTCCTGGGATCGGAAGCAGGTATAAGCCTTGCCGTGGAAGCCCTGGAAAACGGAGCGGACGGGGTACTGGCATCCGTTCACCCGGAAAATAGTAAAGCAATTTCCGCCCTTCAGGGCCATCAGGGTTCTAAATGGCTGGACACCACGGGTTTCACTTTGGAAATGCTTGAGGAGGCACGGAAGCTTAAAGATACCTCCTTTGAGTGGTTGTTGGACCCCATTGGAGGCCTTGTGGTTTCGGGGAACTGGCAGGAAGGGATGAAGGCAGACCTCGATGGTCTGGGCAGGCCCCTGGAGGGGGGAGCCGGCAAGAAATTCCTCGCGGTCCATACATCCCATTATCAAAATGCCGGTGCCAACCGGGTTCAGGAACTGGCCTATAGCCTTGCCCAAATCCATGAATACCTCTTGTGGTCCGACAAAGCCACGGGCATAAAACCCCTTTTGGAGGAACCTGTATTCCTGGTGGCGGTCGGAAACGAGTACTTTTTCGAAATAGCTAAACTACGGGCCTTGAGGCGTCTGTGGGAACTGCTCGGCACCTCCGCAGGGCTGTCTGGCAAATGCCGGATTTTTGCTTTCCCAACCCGACGGAACAAGACCCTCTACGACTACAATACGAATATGCTGCGCACCACCATGGAGTGCATGGCAGCTGTGCTCGGAGGGGCAGATGTAGTGGTAAATTCCCCTTATGATGGCCTGTACCACGAGCCGAATGCCTTCGCAGACCGTATTGCGAGGAATCAGTTGCTCCTGCTAAGGCATGAAAGTTATTTTGCGAGTGTTTCCAACCCGGCCGACGGAACCTATTATGTAGAAGCGCTGACCGACCAGCTCGGCAAAAAGGCACTGGAACTGTTCAAGACCCTTGAAAAGGGAGGAGGATTCCTAAAACAACTTAAGGAACACCATATTCAGAAAAAGATACGGGAGAGTGCTCAGGCCGAACAGCAGGCCTTCGCAGACGGGAAATTGATCCTTGTGGGCTCCAATAAGTACCCAAACCCGGATGACCGGATGACGGAGGAGTTGCAAAAGAACCCGTTTTTAAAAACAAGGACCGAAAAAACACTGATCGAGCCCATTCTGCCAGGGAGGCTTTCGGAAAACTACGAACAAAAAAGACTTCGCGATGAATAGATCCAAGGTTCAGGAGCTCCGCTGGGAGCAGGGAGGCATTGGGGATGCTGCCTATAAACCATCTGGAGAAACCGTGATGACGGCTGAAGGTATTGCCCTGAAACCCCGTTTTGGGGCAGAGGATCTAAAGGACCTGGAACACCTGGAGTTTGCAGCGGGTATTCCTCCCTATCTGAGGGGGCCCTACAGCACCATGTACGTCCGCCGCCC
>CBDUBB010000370.1:0-2642 GCA_965365265.1 uncultured Flavobacteriaceae bacterium | reverse complement strand
CCGCCTGGAACGGTTCCCGTGGTTACTGGGTTTATCGCCTCTACCGAAAATGACGAGACCACTACCCTGGGAAGAAACGGGAGCAACTATACGGCTTCCCTGCTCGCCAATTTCCTGAACGCGGACGAACTTGAAAATTACACCCATGTGGATGGTATCTATACGGCCAACCCTGATCTGGTGGCGGATGCCAGGCGTATTTCCCAGCTCTCCTACAATGAGGCCAATGAACTTGCCAATTTCGGGGCAAGCATTCTCCATGCAAAGACGATCATTCCACTCCTGGAAAAAAACATCCCGCTCCGGATCCGCAATACCTTTGATAAAGACAGCCAGGGATCTCTGATCAGTGCCGAGCCCAGCTCCGGGGAGGTCAGGGCCCTTTCGGTCATCGAGGACGAAGCCCTCATCCAGCTGGAGGGAAGGGGCCTCCTTGGGAAGGTAGGGGTGGATGCCCGTATTTTCCGGGCTTTGGGCCAACGCGGGATCAGTGTGGGAATGGTATCCCAGGGATCCTCGGAGCGGGGGATTGGCCTTGTGGTAAGGGCGGCCGATGCTGAGAAGGCGCGCGAGGCCCTTGAAGCCGAATTTGAGGCCGACCTGAGATCAAGGGATATCAACCAGATTTTCATCACGCCTGGTGTGGCCGTGATCTCCCTGGTGGGGCAGGACCTCAGTAGTTTTCACAAACCCTACAACGCCCTGATCCGGAACCAGGTGGTACCCCTGCTTTTCAACAATGCCGTTACGGGGAAGAATATCAGCCTGGTGGTCCGCAGGGAACAAATGCTCAAAGCCCTCAACGTAATGCACAGCCAGGTGTTCGGGGTTAGTAAAAAGATCAACCTTGCCCTTTTTGGCCTCGGCCAGGTGGGGGGCACCCTGGTAACCCAGCTGCTTAAGTCCGCAGGGCAGATCGAGTCCCGCAAGGGTATCCGCCTCAATATCGTGGCCATGGCGAATTCCAGAAAACTCCTGCTCGACCCCAGCGGGATCGGAGCCGACTGGGAGGCGCGTTTGGGTGAAACCCCCGAGGGATATTCCCTGGAAGCGCTTTACCGCATGGCCGAACTGTTCCATCTGGAAAACCTCGTCGCAGTGGATAATACGGCCAGCGCGGATTTCGTGGAACACTATCCTGAGCTGATACGGAGGGGATTCGACCTGGTTTCTTCCAACAAGATTGCCAATACCCGATCTTTAACCTTTTACCGGGCGCTTAGGAAGGAGTTGGGCGCCCATCAGAAACAGTATCTGTACGAGACGAATGTAGGTGCCGGCCTCCCCCTGATCGACACCATCCGGCTACTGCACCTCTCCGGTGAGAATATCACCCGGATCCGCGGGGTGTTCTCAGGGTCCCTGGGTTTTATATTCAACGAGTTCTCCGGGGGGGAGCGTCCCTTCTCTGCCATTCTAAGGGAGGCCATGCATGCCGGGTATACCGAACCAGACCCGAGGGAAGACCTTTCCGGGAACGATGTGGGCCGTAAATTGCTGATCCTGGCCAGGGAACTGGATCTGGAGAACGAATTCGGGGATATCCGGATCGAAAACCTGATCCCCCCGGGACTTCGTGACCTGCCCGTTCCTGAATTCCTGGAGGACCTGAATGCCCTTGATTCCTTTTTTGACAACCGGCTAAAAGGAGTTCCCGAAGGTCAGGTCCTGCGCTACGTAGGTGAACTTTCCGGGGACCTCCAGAAAAGTAAGGGAGTTCTGGAGGCCAAACTCGTTTCGGTTCCTGAAGGCAGTCCGTTGGGGAGGGTGAAAGGAGCGGATTCCCTGATCGAAATATATACGGAATCCTATGGGGAACACCCCCTGGTCATCCAGGGTGCAGGTGCCGGCGCTGCCGTCACTGCCAGGGGTGTCTTCGGAGATCTGCTTCGGATTGCCGAGAAAGGCCACACAGAATTTAGTTGAACCAAAAAACAAACAAATCGTGAAAAGATACCATACAGAAACCGAAGCCATCCGGACCCAGATCCCCAGGACGCCCTTCCAGGAGCATTCAGCGCCTGTGTACCTCACCTCGAGCTTTGTCTTTGCCGATGCCGAGGATATGAGGGCCTCCTTTGCCGAGGAGAAGGACCGGAACATCTATTCCCGGTATTCAAACCCGAATTCGGATGAACTCATTCGCAAGGTCTGCCTGATGGAAGGGGCTGAGGATGGGTTTGCTTTTGCCTCGGGCATGGCAGCGGTGTTTTCCACTTTCGCTGCCCTGCTCAATAGCGGAGATCATATCGTGGCTTCCCGGTCCGTGTTCGGGTCCACGCATACCTTATTTTCTCAGATATTGCCCAGGTGGGGCATAGCGCATTCCTATTTTAATTTCGACGACCCGGGGTCCATCGAATCCCTGATCCGTCCGGATACAAAGGTGCTGTATGCCGAATCCCCGACTAATCCGGGAGTGGACCTGCTGGATTTGGAGGAATTGGGAAGAGTTGCCAAAAAACACCGACTTTGGCTCATCATCGACAATTGTTTTGCCACCCCCTACCTGCAGCAACCTGTCCGTTTCGGGGCAGATGTGGTCATCCATTCGGGCACCAAGCTGATGGATGGACAGGGCCGCGTGCTGGCAGGCCTGGCGGTGGGCTGCAGGAAACTGATCGACCGTATTTACCGCTTTT
>CBDUBB010000369.1:0-2650 GCA_965365265.1 uncultured Flavobacteriaceae bacterium | reverse complement strand
CCATTGGGTTCCAGGCTTTGTTAAACAACGCGTTTGACAAACTTTCCCTGGAAACAGATTGCCCATTTGCCTCTGCGAGCAACTTTAGAAAATCGACCTCTCGCGCGTTGAGCGATATCTTTCCCCTGGAGCTTTTCAGGGAGAACCGGAACCTGCCATTGTGATTGGTCATTCGCTCAAAACAGGCCGGATTTCCAAGCCGAAGACAGGTTTCCGTTATGCACGCCTCCAACTCTTCCCTGGTGGGAAAAGCCACGCTCTGAAGCAATGCATGCCCCTGGTTGCTCCTGACCACGAAATGGAACCCGTCCTTTTCTTTTTTTATCTCAACCACCTGGCAGTAATATTTTTAGGGGTTTACAGAAGAGAATCCATTCCCGGGAGGTCCGGCATTCCCTCACGGGCCACTGCCGAAAGTTCGGCATCGTGCACTTCCCCGGCCTTTTTCAGGGCCTTATTCAGGGTGATGACCAGGTAGTCCGTCAGTTGCTCCTTGTCTTCAAGCAGCGTATCATCAATACGGATCTCCCGGATCTCCCGGTTGGCTGTAAGCAGTACCTCCAGCATGTTGTCCTGGCTGCTTTCTTTAAGCGTAACGGAGTCGAGGCGTTTTTTAGTGGCCTCCACCTTTTCCCGGGCTTCTTTGAGTTTCCCCATCATCCCCATCAAATCTCCTAACATAGCGTCGTTTTTTTGAGATTCTAAAAGTACTAAAATAACCGCACTTTTACTCCGGTCGTTTGGGGTGGTCATTCTTTCGGGATATGCTATTTTTGCACTTTCCCAAAAACCAGATTCCGATATGCCTGTGATGCTGCCCCCTCTGGCTGAAAAGAAATCCCATCGGCTTGAAAAACACGGAGATGTCCGTATAGATCCCTATTACTGGCTAAGGGAACGGGAAAGCGAAGAGGTCCTGGATTACCTGCGGGCTGAAAACGCTTATTACGAGGCCATGACCGGGCACACGGCGGAATTTCAGGAACGTTTATTTCTGGAGATGAAATCCAGGATTAAGGAAGACGATTCCTCCGTACCCTACAAGCGCAATGGGTATTGGTACATTACCCGTTATGAGACGGGGAGGGAATATCCGGTGTATACCCGGCATAAAGAAACCCTGGAGGCACCTGAGGAACTTCTCTTTGACGGGAATAAGATGGCGGAGGGCTTTGAATTTTTTGACCTGAGGGGGATTTCCATCAGTCCGGACAACAGGCTTGCTGCCTTTGGGGTGGACACCCGTTCCCGACGGCAGTACAACATTCGGGTCAAGAACCTGAAGACCGGAGAAATATATCCCGACCTGCTGGAACACACCACAGGGAGCTCCGTCTGGGCTTCGGACAACAAAACCCTGTTTTACACCCGCAAGGACCCGGTCACCCTTCGTTCGAACTGTATTTACAAACACGTACTGGGCACCCCCGTCAGCGAAGATCAGCTGGTGTATGAAGAAACCGACGAAACCTTTAATACATACGTCTACAAGTCAAAATCCCGTAAGTATATCATCATTGGTTCCTCCAGTACCCTTACCAGCGAATACCGCATCCTGAGTGCAGACCAGCCTGAGGGGCATTTCGAGGTCTTTTCTCCCCGGGAACCGGGCGTGGAATACGGCATTTACCACTACGGGGCTCATTTCTATATTGTGACCAACCGGGATGGTGCCCATAATTTTAAGGTGATGAAGGCCCTGGAGGGGAAGACCGCCTCCGGGTTCTGGGAGGATTTTATTCCGCACAGGGAGGACGTGCTGATTGAGGATATCGAAATCTTCAGGGACTATTATGTGGTCTGTGAACGACACAAAGGCCTCAACAGGATTCAGGTGAATCGCTGGGATGAGTCGGAGCAGTATTACCTGCCCTTTGACAATGAGACCTATGTGGCCTACCCCTATGTAAATCTGGATTTTGATACAGACTATCTCCGGTATGTCTACAATGCCATGACAGCCCCCTACAGTGTGATTGACTTCAACATGAGGACCCGGGATAAAATCATCCGGAAGGAACAGGAGGTCCGGGACCCGAATTTTAAAAAGGAAAACTACCGTTCCCGGCGGGTATGGGCCCCGGCACGGGATGGAGAAAAGGTGCCCATCTCCCTGGTCTACCACAGGGATACCCCCCTGGACGGAAGCGCTCCCCTCCTGCAGTACGGGTATGGATCCTACGGCAGCACGATAGATCCGTATTTTTCAACCCCCCGCCTGAGCCTCTTGGACCGCGGATTCGTCTATGCCATTGCGCATGTCAGGGGAGGGGAGTACATGGGGCGCCCTTGGTATGAAGAGGGGAAATTGCTCCGTAAGAAGAATACCTTCAACGACTTTGTCGATTGCTCCAGGTACCTGATCTCGGAAAAATATTCGAGCCCGGAACGCCTCTATGCCTATGGCGGGTCGGCAGGCGGGTTGCTGGTAGGGGCCGTGATTAATATGGAGCCCGGGCTGTACCGGGGTGTTATTGCCGCGGTACCCTTCGTGGACGTGGTTACCACAATGCTCGACGAGTCCATCCCCCTTACCACAGGAGAATACGACGAATGGGGCAACCCCGGCCAAAAGGAGTACTACGCCTATATGAAATCCTATTCCCCCTATGACAATGTCGGGGCTAAGGAATACCCGCATATGCTGGTA
>CBDUBB010000368.1:0-2653 GCA_965365265.1 uncultured Flavobacteriaceae bacterium | reverse complement strand
AACCACTGCAAAGATGATTGAAATAGAACGAAAATTCCTGGTGAAGGGCACAGGCTACCGAAAAGAGGCGACCTCCCATATCCGGATTTTGCAGGGCTTTCTCAGTACGGATCCGGACAGGACCATCAGGGTCCGTTGTATTGGGGATCACGGATTTATGACCATTAAGGGGAGAACCTTTGACCAGGGCACCTCCCGCCCTGAATGGGAATACGAAATACCTCTGCAGGAAGCGACGGAACTACTTGCGCTCTGCATCCCCGACCCCGTTGAAAAAGTTCGCTATCAGGTACCCTGTGGGGAACACACTTTTGAAGTGGATGAATTCATGGGGGCTAACCAGGGGCTGGTCCTGGCCGAAGTAGAATTGCAAAAAAAGGAGGAGGATTTTCCCCGTCCTTCCTGGCTGGGCCCGGAGGTAACCGGCGACCCCAGATACTATAACTCTCAGCTAAGTCAAAATCCCTATTCCGGATGGAAAGAATGATTTCCCTGGCCGTTGGCGCCTTTTTATTGATTTGCAGCAGTGGGTGCAACCCTGACAGGAAACCTCCGGAAGAAGGGATCCAAACCCAGCAAGAAGAAACAGAACCTTCCGTGCAGGATCTGCGAAACCGATTGGTCGAACAGGGTTATGAAGTGTTCGACTACGTGGATGAAAAATCGGGAGACACCATCCTGATGCAGCAGTACTTCATCGCCTTTTTGAAAAGCGGACCCAGTCGTTCCCAGAGTAAGGCAGAAGCGGACAGCCTACAGCGCCTGCACCTGGCACATCTCGGCAGGATGTATGAAGAAGGCTATGCCGATATCTCCGGTCCTTTCGGGGATGACGGGGAAATACGGGGCATCACTATCTACAATACCCCCACCCTGGAAATGGCAGACAGCCTGGCCAATATGGATCCCATGGTAAAGGCCGGAAGGCTGGTGATCGAGATTCATCCCTGGTGGGCCGCCAAAGGGTTTCCGCTGAGATGATCCTTTAAATAACGCTTTTGAATTGCTTTAAGAACCGCAGGTCGTTTTCGCTTAACAGGCGGATATCCGAAATCTGGTAGAGCAACAGGGCGATCCGGTCAATACCCATTCCAAAGGCAAAGCCGGTATACTCTGAGGAATCGATGCCGCAATTGTCCAGTACGTTCGGGTCCACCATGCCACATCCCATGATCTCCAGCCATCCGGTTCCCTTGGTCATGCGGTAGTCGGTCTCGGTCTCAAGCCCCCAGTAAACATCCACTTCGGCACTGGGTTCCGTAAAAGGGAAATAGGAGGGACGCAGGCGGATCCTGGATTTCCCAAACATCGCCTGGGTGAAGTATTGTAGGGTTTGCTTGAGGTCCGAAAAGGATACCCCCTTGTCTATGTAAAGCCCCTCCACCTGGTGGAAAAAGCAGTGGGACCTTGCAGAAATAGCTTCATTCCGGTATACCCTTCCCGGAGAAATCGTACGGATTGGAGGTTTATGATTCTCCATGTACCGCACCTGAACGGAAGAGGTATGCGTTCGCAGCAGGATATCCGGGTCGGTTTGAATAAAAAAGGTGTCCTGCATGTCCCTGGCCGGGTGGTATTCAGGGAGGTTCAGGGCGGTAAAGTTATGCCAGTCATCCTCGATCTCAGGCCCTTCGGAAACCGTGAACCCAATTCGGGAGAAAATATCGATAATACGGTTTCGGACAATGGAAATAGGATGCTGTGCCCCGAGCTCAATCGGGTCTCCGGGACGCGTCAGGTCCCCGTACTTATTTTCAACCCCTTTTTGTTGCTGTAACTGCTCCTTGAGGGAAGTCACCTTTTCGGTGGCAGCAATTTTCAGTTCATTGACTGCCTGGCCAAAGGCGCGTTTCTCCTCCTTCGAGATGTTCTTCAGTTCCCTGAAGAAATCATTGAGAAGGCCTTTTTTTCCTAGATACTTTATACGGAATGCCTCGATACTCTCCAGGTTGTCAGCGGTAAACGCCTTAACTTCTTCTATGTGCTTCTTTAGGTCGTCAATCATCGCAGACAGTTTAAGCGGCCAACCTTCAGGGCAAACCCGAGGTAGAGCACAAATGTAATATATTTCACTCTATGAGTGTAAATGGCATTTTTCTTTGACTGGCCATGCAGGATCAGGTGTTTTCGGCTGGAACATTGGTGCGAATCCATTCCACACAGGTGTGGAAATCCTCGAAGATATATTCCTCCGGGATGAGGTCCGGAATTATATCTATGCTTTCCATGAGGTACCTGGGCTGTTCCTGAATATCCACCAGAAGTGCCCTAATATTGTGGGTGATGAGTTCCTGTAACACTTCCTCCATGGCGTAAAGGCCCGTCTGATCCATATACTGCATCCTTCCGAGACGGATGATGACGGTGGTGGCCGTTTTTGGAATTTGATCGGCTAATTGCTGAAAATCTGCGGTCGTCCCGAAAAACAGAGGTCCTTTGATATGTTTTATATAGACCCCTTCCCGTAATTTGTCGGGCAGATTCCATTTGTTTCCACGGGATTTGTCCTGTTGGAGAGGCCGTACCTGGGAACGTTGGGCCGTAAGGTCCCCAATTGTTTTCATGAACATGAGGGAGGCGAAGACCAGGCCAATCCCCACCGCATACACGAGGTTCCAGAAGGTAGACAACATCAGGACCACCAGCATGAGGA
>CBDUBB010000367.1:0-2669 GCA_965365265.1 uncultured Flavobacteriaceae bacterium | reverse complement strand
TTCAGGCGATTTCTTTTTGGTGCGGCTATAACTTTTTCTCCCAAACAATTGAGCCTGCCAGACACTTCCACACGGCTTTCGCCGGCATCGGGTCAGGGCAAGCTCTTAATTCAATCGGTGTGCGACCTCTTCGTGCAACCGTTCGGCCAATGCCTCGACCGTCATACTGCCGAGATCCTCGCCGCCGCGTGTGCGTACCGCCACCGTCCCATTTTCCACTTCACGATCCCCCACAATCAACAGGTAGGGTACGCGTGATAATGTATGCCCGCGGATTTTAAAGCCGATCTTTTCGTTTCTCAAGTCCATTTCGACCCTAAATCCCTGTTCTTTCAGGATAACGGCAACTTTTTCCGTAAATTCCGCCTGGCGATCGGTAATATTCATCACAATTACCTGTACCGGAGCCAGCCATAACGGCATCGCGCCGGCATAGTGCTCGATCAGAATCCCGATGAAGCGTTCCAGGGAACCCAGGATGGCCCGATGCAGCATCACAGGCACCTGCTTGCTGTTGTCTTCGGCAATATAGTGGGCATCCAACCGCCCGGGCATGGAAAAGTCCAGCTGAATGGTACCCAGCTGCCAGATCCGGTTCAGACAGTCACGCAATGAAAAATCGATCTTGGGCCCGTAGAAGGCGCCCTCCCCCGGCTGCAGCTCCCATGCCAGTTCCTTTTGATTCAGGGCATCCTCCAGGGATTTTTCGGCCTTGTCCCAGAGTTCGTCCGCGCCCACCCGCTGTTCCGGGCGGGTTGAGAGCTTCACCAGTACATCCGTAAAACCGAAATCCCTGTACACCTCGAACAACAGGTTTATGAAATCTGATACCTCGGAGAGGATTTGTTCCTCGGTGCAGAAGATGTGGGCGTCGTCCTGCACGAAGTTGCGCACCCGCATCAGGCCATGCAGGGTGCCCGACGGTTCGTTGCGATGGCAGGAGCCAAACTCGGCAAGGCGCAGCGGGAGGTCCCGGTAGCTCTTCAGGCCATGGTTGTAGATCTGGATATGGGCCGGGCAGTTCATCGGTTTCAGGGCGTAGTCGCGATTCTCCGAGTGGGTACTGAAGATCATGTCGCCGAACTTGTCCCAATGGCCCGATTTCTCCCACAGGCTGCGGTCGATAACCTGGGGCGTATGAACCTCCTGATAGCCGTGGTCCCGCAGTTTGTCGCGGATGTACTGCTCGATCGTACGATAGATCTGCCACCCCTTGTCGTGCCAGAAAACCATCCCGGGCGCCTCTTCCTGGGTGTGGAACAGGTCCTGTACCTTTCCGAGTTTGCGGTGATCCCGTTTTTCGGCCTCCTCCAGACGGTGCAGGTAGCCCTTGAGTTCCTTCTTGTCCCGCCAGGCGGTGCCATAGACCCGCTGCAACATCTCGTTCTTGGAGTCGCCACGCCAGTAGGCGCCGGCCACCTTCATGAGCTTGAAGGCACCCAGATGACCGGTCGCGGGCACATGGGGACCGCGACAGAGATCCGTGAAATCCCCCTGATTGTAGAGCGACAGATCTTCCTCCGAAGGGATCGACTCGATGATCTCCGCCTTGTAGTTCTCACCCTGATCACGGAAGAATGCCACGGCTTCGTCCCGCGCCATCCGGCTGCGGACCACCGGATGATTGGCCTTGACCAACTGCTTCATCCTGGCTTCGATTGCTGTCAGGTCCTCCGGCGTAAGAGGCTTGTCGATGGAAAAATCGTAATAGAAGCCGTCCTCGATGACCGGCCCGATGGTCACCTGGGCATCGGGAAACAGCTGTTTGACCGCCTGGGCCATGAGGTGGGCCGTTGAATGACGGATTACCTCCAATCCATCCTCGTCCCGACCCGTCACGATGGCCAGTTCCGCATCCTCCTCTATCATATGGGAGGTATCCACGAGTTTGCCGTTCACTTTGCCCGCCACTGCCGCCTTGGCCAGACCCGGGCCGATGGTGGACGCAACGTCGTGGACTGAAACGGATTGATCGAACTGGCGTGAAGAACCGTCGGGAAGGGTGATCAGTGGCATGGCAATTCTCTCTCAGTGGTGGCCCATACGCGAGGCCACTTGAATAAAAAAACCGGGCCCTTCCGGGTCCGGTCCTCACTCATCATCGGGCACGGTCTGCTTCTGGACCTGGGAAGTTCCACCCCCGGCACCCGAGATGAACTGCTATTTTAGGGTCTTTCCATTCAAAATCAACCGACGGGCCTCACCCAGACGGTGGTATCGTGAAAGACCGCGCCGCCGCAGGGTGCGGCGGCATCGGCGCTGGTCAGAAGGTTGATACCCTTGCCCCCATTGAAGTCGTCGCCGGGCCAGATACCCTCCACCACCACCACGCCCGGTCTCACGGTATCCGATACCATGGCATCCAACGTGAGTTCCCCCTGGCTGTTGCCCAGCCGCACGGTATCCCCCGTTCCGATTCCCAAGGGGATGGCATCCCCCGGGTGCATGCGCAGAAACGGGGCGTTTTCCTTTGCCCGGGAGCCGGGGGTTTCGGTAAAGCTCGTATTGAGAAAAGTCCGAGCGGGCGGTGTGATGAGCCGCAGGGGGTGCTCTGCATCGGCTTCGGCAATGGTCGGCCAGTGGTCAGGATATTCGGGCATCGATGCACCCAGGGGCCCCAGGGCCTCCCAGTCGGGACGAAAACGGAATCTTCCGTCCGGCCATTCGAA
>CBDUBB010000366.1:0-2672 GCA_965365265.1 uncultured Flavobacteriaceae bacterium | reverse complement strand
GGCGGCCCGCTTCGCCGACAAAGCTTCCCCGGCAATTGCCCGGGAGACAAAGGGTCCGGGCGGGGGACCGGTTGCGGTGTCGCTTTCCAGCTACACCCCCCGGGGGCGTACCGTCAAGACGGTCCGCCTCACGTTCAGAATATTCGAGAATGCGGCCCGGGAAAGCCGTGAAGAACCCTATCGCATCAGGTTCGACCGCAGTCTCACACGCCTGGCCGAACCCCCAAAAAAAGAACCGGACTTGTGGGATGCGCTTCCGGAAAATGTACAGCAGGAAATATTGCAGCTGGTGGGTAACCGGTACTACGGACCGGTGGACAATTTCAGGGTGACGGCGAAGGCCAGGGACTACATAGTCGAATTTTTTAAACAGGACGTACGGTTCCCATTTCCGCCGGTCATGAACCATCCCCTGGGCATTGACCGGGCGGGCAGGGATGTCTTTGCTCGCATTCTATACGGGATGCGGACATCCATGACCTTCGGGCTGCTGCTGGTGGTGGGGTCCATGTTCATTGGGATATCTGCCGGGGCGGTCCAGGGGTACTATGGGGGCATTATCGACATCACCGGCCAGCGCTTCATCGAAATATGGAGCGCCTTGCCGTTTTTGTATATCATGATCCTGATGGGGTCCATCTACGGTAGGAGTTTCGCGCTCCTCATCTTCTGTTATGGCCTGTTCAACTGGATCGGCATCTCCTATTACATGCGGGCGGAATTTTTCAGGCTGCGCAGCCAGCCTTTTGTGGAAGCCGCCCGTTGCATGGGGGGGGGACCGTTCAAAATCATATTCAGGCACATACTGCCCAACGGTTTGATACCGGTGATTACGTTTTTCCCTTTTTCACTGGTGGGAGCCATCGGTTCCCTGGCGGCCTTGGATTATCTCGGGTTCGGGCTGCCGCCTCCCACGCCCAGTTGGGGAGAACTTCTTTTTCAGGCCCAGCAGTACCGTTGGGCCTGGTGGCTGATTCTCTATCCGTCCCTGGCTCTTTTTCTGGTCATGCTCCTGGGGGTGTTCGTGGGTGAAGGCGTGAGGAATGCGTACGATCCCAAGCAATTTATCCGACTCGAGTAACCCGGCGCCGGAGAACGGAAAACGGATGACAGAGGACGGACCGAAAGCAATAGGGAGTAAAGAAGGCAGATATCAGTACTTCAGTGCCACAGAGCACCAAAACCTCAGAGGTCGGAACCCCGGAGGACCAGGAAGGAGTATCCAGTATGGAGCAAGGAGCCACAGAACCCCGGAGGGTCGAACGCCTGGGCCTCATAGATTGGATGTCGGAATGAAAGCCGGAGCCTCAGATGACGGAGATCGCTGGTCATTAGCCATTAATGTCCCATACGGGGAATGGGAGAAAAGCCCTCGCCTTTAGGCGAAGACTTTAGGGTAACAAAAAGCAATTATAAGGGTTCAAGGGTTCGAAAGAGAAATAAGCTGATAGCTCATAGGCTGCAGCTCATGGCCTGCTATCAGCTACGAGCTATGAGCTGAATTGCTTGGCCCCTGGGACCCCAAGCCTTCGGCGTTTGCCGAAGGTGGTTGACTTGATAATGGCGTTCGCCGGCATTCAGTAACAACCCGACACCCGACACCTGAAACCAAGTGGAAACAATACAGGTAACACGAGCATCATGAGGAGCTGCAAGTGCCCGACAAACTGATCAGCGTCGACAACCTGAGCGTAGCGTTCACCACGGACGAGGGCACTTTCAAAGCTGTTGACCATGTCTCCTTCAACATAAGACATGGTGAAATCCTCGGTATCGTAGGGGAGTCCGGATGCGGTAAATCAGTGACCGCCCTGAGCATCATGCGACTGGTTCCCTGTCCTCCGGGATCCATCCAAAGCGGGTCCATTCTGTACAAAGGACGCGATCTGTTGCAGCTCGACACTAAGGAACTCCAGGCTATCCGGGGCCGGGGCATCAGCATGATTTTCCAGGAGCCCCTGTCGGCCCTTTCGCCGCTGCAGACCATCGGCAGGCAAATGGAAGAGGTGATGCGCATTCATACGGATGCTTCCGTCAAGGAGGCCAGGCGTATTGTCCGGACCTGGTTGGAAAAGGTCAGGATTCCGGATGCTGCAGATCGGATGCAGGTCTACCCATACCAGCTTTCCGGCGGCATGCAGCAGCGGGTCATGATTGCCATGGCGTTGATGCTCGCGCCGGACCTGATCATTGCCGACGAACCCACTACAGCCCTGGATGTGACCATACAGGCGCAGGTATTTCAGATCATAAAGGAAATGAAGCGGGAGCGGACGTCCATTCTCCTGATCACCCACGACATGGGCGTGGTCTGGGATATGTGCGACCGCGTGGCGGTGATGTATGCCGGGCAGATCGTGGAAACCGGTTCGGTGGCAGATATTTTTTCCCGGCCGGCCCACCCCTCCACCCGGGGCCTGTTGAACGCCATCCCCCGTCTGGGGGATGGCAGCGGCAAGCGCCTCCCTGCCATTGGCGGAAACGTACCGTCCCCTCTGGACTATCCTTCGGGTTGTCATTTCCGGGACCGCTGTCCGCACGCGTTCGAGCGCTGTGCGCAGGAAGAACCGCAGCTGGTGGATGTGGCGGCCGGGCATGCGGCAGCCTGTTTTATCGCCAGGGAATTGGTGGGCAAAACATGAACATTGAACATCCAATGTCCAACGTTGAAC
>CBDUBB010000365.1:0-2673 GCA_965365265.1 uncultured Flavobacteriaceae bacterium | reverse complement strand
TGATGATGCGGGAAGACCTCAGTAGCTACAGCGCCATTGTGGGCCCCCTCGCTCCGGACGCCCTAAAGGAGGTGGCCGGCAAGGCAGAAAAGCTCGACCTGCCTGTGGTAGCGCCGCTTCCGGTTGGACAGGAACTCGCCCTGGAAAACCTTTTCTATTCCTATACCCCGGAAGACCGGCTCAGAGAGCACATGCTGCGGTTTATGAAAAAACAGGTTACGGACCAGAAAATACTGGTTATCTCCGACCAGAAAAACAAGGATGCGGAATCGAAGATCCTCGAGACGTTCCCGGGAGCGGACCTGGTGGAGCTCAGGCAGGAAGAAGAAAACATATCCCTGGACAGGGAGCAATTCATCACACAGCTTTCCCAGGAAACGGACAACTGGATCTTTGTGGAAACGGACGACTTTAAGATCGCCTCCAGTGTCACTTCCATCCTTAACTCGGCAAATTCGGATACCACCAAAATCAGGATGTTTACCACCCATAAGAACCGGGCCTTTGAAAATGAGGTCATTTCCGTACCGCATCTCTCCAACCTGAACTTTACCTTCCCTTCAGTACCCAGCGAGGGCAGCACAGATGCTTTTATAAGGAGGTATCGCAGCCGGTTCAAAGGAGACCCGGACCGCTATGCCGTAAGGGGTTTTGATCTGGGCATGGACCTGTTGCTCCGGCTCGCCTACAGGCTCGATCTGTTCCAGGTTGCGGACCAGCTCGGGGAACTCCAGTACAGCGGAAACAAGTTTAACTACTGGAAAGGCTGGAATTCGGGGTATTTCAATACCGCGGCCTATATCCTGATGTACGAAGACCTTCAAATCAAAGAAATCGAAGATCCATGACCTCCAAAGTAGTATACAAGGGTAAGCTGCGCACGGAATGCACCCATTTGAGATCTGGCAACCATTTTGTTACGGATGCCCCGGTTGATAACCACGGTTTAGGCCAGGCGTTCAGCCCCACGGATACCGTTGCCACCGGCCTGGCCAGTTGTATGCTCACCATGATGGGGATCCGGTACGGGGATGCTGAGGGGGCTCTGGAAGATGCCTATGCCGAGGTCACCAAGCACATGGCCTCCAACCCAAGGCGGATTTCCCGAATCGAGGTGGATCTGTACCTGCCCGAAGCGATTTCTGCCAAGGACCGGAAAATCCTTGAACACACAGCCCGGACCTGCCCGGTTTTGTATAGCCTGCACGAAGACATCCTCAAGGAAATCCGCTTCTTTTGGACCTTGTAAAGTCTTGTTTGCTCCTCTTGCTGCTTCTGTTATCAGGAGCCATTTCACAAGAGAAAGATGCTATTCCCTGGCAGCCCGACAGGAAACTGGGCTGGGCCGATTTCAAGGGGGCTCCTCCCGGGAGCAAGCGGGTTGCGGCCACCACAGCCAGCGGGATTAGCTATTCCTATACGACTACTGGAAGTAAGGGGATATACAAGCTTGATTATGAAGTAACCGCATTCTTTTATCCATGGCAATCCTGGTACCACCGAGAGCTTTGCGATTCGGTTGTACTGGGTCATGAACAGCTCCACTTTGATATCACCGAATTGTATGCCCGCCGCATGCGTGAAATGCTGGGAAGGGAAACATTCGGGCCGAATGTCAGGGCCGAGGTGCGCCGGATTTTCAAGGAACTCAACAGGGAACTCTCCGAATTCCAGGACCTGTATGACCGGGAAACGGACTTTTCCAGGAACCGGGAGGCCCAGGCACATTGGAACGCCGATATTGCGAGGAGGCTTGCAGACTCAGAACGAAACTGAAATCTTGGTGCGGCCGGGACGATGAACCCAGTAACAGGAACTTTAACAATGGATCGGGATAATCAACGAAAAGCGCTGATAGAACTGGCCTGGTACCGAATGCCCTTCGGGAAGTTCAAAGGGAAATACCTGCTGTCCCTCCCACTCGAATACCTGCTCTGGTTCCGGCAACAGGGGTTTCCCCCGGGGCGCCTGGGTGAACAGATGCGGTTGATGCTCGAAATCAAGGAGAATGGCCTGGAGGGGCTGCTCCACCAGATCCGCAAAGAATTTCCAGGGGATCCTGCCTGATTTCCTCCGGTAATTTGTACCTTTGAATCCCGTAACAAAACATCCGCACATGGCTGCCACAAAGTACATCTTCGTTACGGGAGGGGTTACCTCATCACTTGGAAAAGGAATCATAGCCGCATCCCTGGCCAAACTGCTTCAGGCAAGGGGCTTCCGAACCACCATTCAAAAACTGGACCCGTATATCAACGTGGATCCGGGTACCCTGAACCCATATGAACACGGGGAGTGCTACGTGACCGATGACGGGGCGGAAACAGACCTGGACCTGGGGCATTACGAGCGATTCCTGAATGTGCGGACCTCCCAGGCGAACAATGTGACCACCGGCCGGATCTACCAAAGCGTGATCGAAAAAGAACGCCGGGGCGAATTTCTCGGGAAGACCGTACAGGTGGTCCCCCATATCACCAACGAGATCAAGGAACGTATCCAGTTGCTCGGCAACAGCGGGGATTACGATATTGTGATCACCGAAATCGGTGGAACGGTCGGGGATATCGAGTCCCTGCCCTATATCGAAGCGGTACGTCAGCTGCTCTGGGAACTCGGGGACCACAACGCCATAGTGGTCCATCTGACCCTGGTCCCTTATTTGTCGGCTGC
>CBDUBB010000364.1:0-2678 GCA_965365265.1 uncultured Flavobacteriaceae bacterium | reverse complement strand
ACGGTACATTCCAAGGACTTAATACAACAGGATTGTTGCCAGTGCGAATCGGTTCTTCTTTTGCAGACTCAGCAAATACTATGCATGGCTACCGAGGGAGTATTGATCATATTTCATTATGGTCTGGTGAATTGACCGAAGCTGAGATCGCCCAATCTCTCAAAACGGGTCGTCCTATTGCCCTGAAAGAAATCGCCCCGGCATCCGGACTGCAATTAATACATGTAGAATTCGGGGAAGATTCCTGAATGTTTGTAACTTCATGGTCATGAGAAAAAAACGAAACCTTGTCTCCAATCTTCTGCGAATAGGCATAACCCCGCCAAGAAGTCAGCGCGACCGAAAACTGGGAAAGGCCCCTGGTACCGTCACCTATATTGGAAACCGGGAAGGGGTGCTTACACAGTTGTCTTCTCTGGCATATGACGATGCCGAAATGGCCAGAAGTGCCGTGGAGGACCTCAACTCCCTGACCATGCCCATGGAGCCGGGCAAAACACAATGGATTAACGTAACCGGGTTAAGCGATGAGCCAAGGATGATGGAACTCGGTAAAACAATTGGCCTCAACCCCCTGGTAGTTGAGGATATTGTCAATACGGAGTTACGCCCCAAGGTCGATGAATACGAGGACCACATTTTCCTCGTCCTCAAGATGCTCAATCCGAACGGAAAGGGCAAGATCCTAAAGGAGCACGTGGCAATCGTGCTCAGGCCCGGCCAGGTTTTCCTGTTCCAGGAGATCGAGGCGGATGTTTTTGACGGGGTTCGTTCCCGGATCGAAAATCACTCAGGCAGGATCCGGACCCGTGGAGCCGATTATTTGTTTTTAAGCCTTATAGATGGTATTGTGGATCATTATTTTCTGGTCCTGGACAGCCTTTCCGCCCAGCTGGACAGCCTGGAACTCGAAATCTACAGGGAACCCCATCCCGATACGCTCTATAAAATCCAGCAGATGCGAAAGGACGTCATCAAAATACGCGGCTGGATGGCCCCTGTACGGGAATTGATCGCCCGTCTGATCGAAACCGAGTCCCCGCTCATATCGAAGGATACCCGCTTATTCTTAAGGGACATCCATGACCACACCATTGAAATCAACGAAACCCTTCATATTCAGCGGGAGATGTCCTTCGGCCTTATGGAGATCTACATGAGCAATGTAAGCAATAAGATGAATGAGGTCATGAAAGTGCTCACCATCATGGCCTCAATTTTTATCCCCCTGACCTTTCTGGCCGGCATATACGGGATGAACTTCAGGCATATGCCCGAACTGGAATGGGAGTACGGGTATTATGGAGTCCTTGGATTAATGCTGGGGATCTTCATTCTGATGATCATCTACTTTAAGAGAAAGGGATGGCTTTAACATTCCGATTCACAAATTCTGTTAAGACTTGTTAAGATTAGTTAAAATACTTGTATACAAGTAATTAAACTGTATATTATATAGTGTAAGTTTAACAATACGGAAGAGGTCCCTCCCCATAGGTGGAGTAAATAACATGAAAGGGCTCCTTCCTCTAAAATCTTAATAACTCTATGAATTATTTGCAAATCAAAGAAGAAAAACTGTTACCTGTAGTGGTTGAGCTCAATACCCTGCTGGCAGATTACCATCTGTACTATCAGAAGCTGAGAAATTTCCACTGGAATATTCAGGGGCGCAACTTTTTTGACCTCCATGATAAGTTTGAGGAACTCTATACCGATGCACGGACCAAAATCGATGAGATTGCCGAGCGGATCCTCACCCTTCGGTACCACCCTCTGAGCAATCTGAGCGAGTATATGAACACCTCCAATGTGGAAGAGAGCGACTCCAGGCAGGAAGATTTCGAGATGGTGTCGGACGTGCTGAAAACCCATAGCATCTTGCTCAGGCAGATGAAACGCGTGGTAGCACAGGCAGACAAAGTCGGAGATGAAGGAACCATCGATCTGATCGGATCCTACATCCGGGAGCTCGAAAAGACCAGCTGGATGCTGGACGCCTGGACCCGCAAGAAAGAAGAGCGCCTGAAAGAAGCGGTATTATAAGCTTCGAAACAGGACACAGCAAAGAAAACGCCTCCGGGCGTTTTTTTTATGCAAAGAGGTCGGAAGACAAATAACGATCCCCCCGGTCACAGACTATGGAAACAACGATACCTTCCCTCAGTCCGGAGGCGAGGCGCAGGGCGGCCGCTGCCGCGCCACCACTGCTCATGCCTGCAAATATCCCTTCTTTGGAAGCCAGTGCCCGGGCGGTCTTCACTGCTTCCGCCTGACTGACTTCAAGGATACGGTCCACGCGCTTCGGATCGAAGATCCGGGGCAGGTAGGCTTCAGGCCACTTGCGGATGCCCGGGATTTGGGAATTTCCGTCGGGCTGGACCCCTATAATTTGTATGTCGGGATTTTGTTCTTTTAAATAGGCCGATGTTCCCATGATGGTTCCCGTGGTCCCCATGGAGGAGACAAAATGCGTGACCGTGCCGCCGGAATCCCTCCAGATCTCCGGTCCGGTGGTTTTGTAGTGGGCTTTCCAGTTGTCCGGGTTGGAGAACTGGTCCAACATGAGGTAGCCGTGGGAGCGAACCTTTGCTTCCGCGTAATCCCGGGAGCCTTCAATTCCCTCCTCAGCAGAGGTGAGGGTAACCTGCGCCCCGTAGGCCCGCATCGTCTGAACG
>CBDUBB010000363.1:0-2679 GCA_965365265.1 uncultured Flavobacteriaceae bacterium | reverse complement strand
TTCTTCCGGGATTGGGTTGGCCTCAAAATAGATGCGGTAAATATTGTTGTCCCGCTCTTCGATGTTGGCCAGGACATCTTCCATCTGCTCCATCTTCCTGTTAAGCAGCTCGAACTGCAACTCGTAGTTGCGCACTTCCCGCTGCAGGGAGAGCTCCCTGGGCGTGTTCAGGAGGTTCGTATTGAACAGCACCAGCAACCCCAGAAAGCCTGAAAGTACCGAGGCGAGTACAAAAAGCAGCACATTCCGTACTTTTTTGGACTTTTACGGCTCGATCTTACGGTAGGAGAGCGTGTCCGGATCGTAATAGTACTTAACCTTAGTCATGAAGGGATTTTATCCTATTTTTGCGGTCTCAGCGTCGCCTAACAAATATAGAAATTGTTTGGCATAATGCTACGTGTAAAATAAGCCTAGTTTTTCATATGACCTCCAAGGAATTAAGAAACCGGTTTTTGGAATTTTTCAGGGAACGTGACCACCGTATAGTCCCCTCTGCGCCCATGGTGATCAAGGATGATCCTACCCTGATGTTCACCAATGCCGGAATGAACCAGTTCAAAGAGTATTTCCTCGGGGTCAGCAAGCCGAAATACGCCCGGATAGCCGACACCCAGAAATGCCTCAGGGTAAGCGGAAAACACAATGACCTGGAAGAGGTGGGGAAGGATACCTACCACCATACGATGTTCGAGATGCTGGGCAACTGGAGCTTCGGGGATTACTTCAAAAAGGAGACGATCCACTGGGCCTGGGAGTTTTTGACAGCCGTCTGCGGGATCAGCCCGGACCTCCTGTATGTGACTATTTTTGAAGGCAGCACGGATTCGGATGCCCTCGAGAAGGACGAGGAGGCCTATGCCATCTGGAAGGAAATCCTTCCGGAGGACCGCATCCTGATGGGGTCCAAAAAAGACAACTTCTGGGAAATGGGGGATCAGGGTCCCTGCGGCCCCTGTTCAGAAATCCATGTGGATATCCGTTCGGAATCGGACCGAGCAAAGGTTTCCGGGGCAGAACTTGTGAACAGGGACCACCCACAAGTGGTGGAGATATGGAACCTGGTTTTTATTCAGTTCAATCGAAAATCGGATGGCCAACTGGAGCCGTTGCCCCAGCGCCACGTGGATACAGGGATGGGCTTTGAGCGCCTCTGTATGGTCTTGCAGGGAGTGCAATCCAACTACGATACCGATCTTTTTACACCCCTTACCAGTGCCATTGAACTGATCTCAAAATACCGGTACGGGCATTCGGAGGAGTCCGATGTGGCGATTCGGGTAATTGCCGACCATATCAGGGCCGTCTCTTTCGCAATTGCCGATGGACAGCTCCCGGGTAACAGCGGGGCTGGTTATGTAATACGCAGGATCCTCAGGCGTGCCATCAGGTACGGTTTTACCTTCCTGGGGGCGAAAGATCCTTTTATGTACCTGTTGATCAAGGTCCTGGTACGGGTTATGGGGGAGGCCTATCCGGAACTGAAAGAGCAACAGCAGCTTATAGAAAACGTGGTACGGGAAGAGGAGATTTCCTTCCTGAAGACCCTGGAACAGGGCCTTTCCCTCCTTGAACAAATTATTTCAGATACCTCTGACAACGAAGTGGACGGGGCAAAGGCTTTTGAACTTTACGACACCTTCGGGTTCCCGATTGATCTCACTGCCCTGATCCTCAGTGAGCGGGGCTATAGCCTGGACAAGGCCGGCTTCGACCGGGCCATGCAGGCTCAAAAATCCCGTTCCAAAACGGCCTCCGAGATTTCACTGGAAGACTGGGTGGTGCTTCATGAAGGCCCCAGGACCGAATTCCTCGGGTACGACGAACTTCAGGCTGAGATCCGAATCCGCAAATACCGCAGGGTAGAGACCAAGAAGGAAGGGGCATTTTACCAACTAGTTTTTGACAGGACCCCGTTTTATCCGGAAGGGGGTGGCCAGGTCGGCGACAAGGGCTATCTGAAGGCTTCCAACGGGGATGTGGTCTATATCATCGACACCCGGAAGGAGAACAACGAGATCCTGCACTTTGCCAAATCGCTGCCGGCAGATCCCAAAGGGGCTTTCGACGCCGTGGTCGATAAAAAACAGCGCATGCGTACGGCCCGGAACCATACGGCAACCCATCTGTTGCATCAGGGGCTGAGACTGATCCTCGGCGATCATGTGGAACAGAAAGGGTCCGCGGTACATTCAAAATACCTGCGGTTTGACTTTTCCCATTTTAGCAAAATGACGCAGGAAGAACTCTGGCAGGTAGAGCAGTTTGTCAATGGCCGTATCCAGGAGCAATTACCCCTGGTGGAACATCGGGACATCCCGATGGAGGAGGCCAGGCAAGAAGGCGCCATAGCCCTCTTTGGCGAAAAATACGGGGACAGGGTCCGGACGGTCCGTTTCGGGAAGTCCATTGAGCTTTGCGGGGGTACCCATGTAAAGAATACCGCAGAGATATGGCATTTCAAGATCCTTTCGGAAAGTGCCATTGCAGCAGGGATCCGACGGATTGAAGCCATCACCTCGGATGCTGTAAAGGAATATTTTGATGCCAGCGAAAAAACCCTTGAAGAAATCAAGGGGCTGCTCAAAAACCCTGCGGATCCTGTGGGGGCCGTTTCCCAGTTGCAGGACGAAAATGCCGGGCTGCGCAAGGAGGTGGAACGGCTGGTCCGGGGAAAGG
>CBDUBB010000362.1:0-2680 GCA_965365265.1 uncultured Flavobacteriaceae bacterium | reverse complement strand
CAGCTCACCTTTGAAATACATTTTTTGCAATTCGCAAACCCTTCCCTCAGCAGCCTCCAGCGGGGCAATCCCTCCCCCACCCCAAATCCCGGACACATCCGAAACCACCCAGTAGGCCCTTCTCGGCGCCTGATAGGCTTCATACATGGCTTCCAGTGAGGCATCGCCCAGGGCCGTTCCTTTTTTGGGGACCCCCATTTCGATCAACACTTCCCGGATAACACCTGCCAGCATCTGGTTATCCCCGGGAAGTACCGGGCGGATGCAAAGGTCGTGGGGATTCATTTTCTATATGCTATTTTTGCCGGGTGAATATACAGGAAAAATACATTTCCCGCTGTCTTCAAATTGCCCTGAACGGTTTGGGGACCGCAGCTCCGAACCCTATGGTTGGGGCGGTAATCACCCACGGGGACCGCATCATTGGCGAGGGGTATACCAGTCCGTTCGGCGGACCCCATGCCGAGGTCAGGGCCATCCGGTCCGTATCAGATCCAGACCTCCTTAAAGCGGCCACGCTTTACGTTACTCTGGAACCCTGTTGTCACCACGGTAAAACCCCGCCCTGTACGGACCTTATCCTGGACATGGGCATCCCCAGGGTGGTCATCGGCATGCAGGACCCCCATGAAAAAGTCGGGGGAAAGGGCATTGATAAACTCCGGGAGCATGGCTGCGAGGTCGAAACCGGGGTCCTCGGGGCTGCCTGCAGGGAACACCACCGGCGCTTCGTTACCTATCACGAGAAGAAACGTCCGTATGTCATCCTGAAATGGGCCCAGAGTGCGGATGGATTTATAGCCCCTCCACGGCATCAGAGAGAGTCTTCCCCGAAGCCCTTCTGGATCTCGGGGAAGGCATCCCGACAGCTGGTGCACCAATGGCGCAGTGAGGAAGGCGCTATCCTGGTGGGTACCCGGACCGCCCTGGAAGACAATCCCCGGCTCAATACCCGGTATTGGAAAGGCCAAAGCCCGCTTCGGGTACTGATCGACCGGGAACTGAAGGTCCCGGAACACTTTCATCTGCTGGATGGCTCGGTGGAGACCCTGATATTCTGCGAGGACGGGGTTGTTCCCAAAAACCGGCGAAAAATCCGCTACAAGGGCCTTAAAAAGGAGTCTGAATTCGTTGCGGAGATCCTGCATTCCCTCTGGGAGGCCGAAGTGCTCAGTGTGCTGGTGGAGGGAGGCGCCCATACCCTGAACAGCTTTATCAAAACGGATTTATGTGATGAAGCCCGAATAATAGAAGGCAAGTCCTATCTGGGGTCCGGGCTGAAGGCTCCTGCACTGTCAGGGAACCTCGCGGAGGAATGGACTTTGGAAAACGACCGTATCCAAATCGTACGAAATGATTAGAAACCTGATTTTTGATTTCGGTGGGGTGCTGATCGACCTGGATATGGAAGCCGTATCCAGGGGACTTCAAAACTTCGGGCTGGCAACACCGGGTCCGGAGCTGGTACGGTTGAGCCAGCAATACGAAACCGGTCAAATCCCCACGGAATACTTCCTGAAAGAGGTCCGCCGTACGTTGCCCGGGAGCCGGGAAGATGAAATCCGACGGATTTGGAATGAAACCGTAAGCCGGTTTCCCACAGAGCGCCTGGAGTTCCTGGAGACCCTGAAGGCATCCGGGACGTACCGCATGTTCCTTCTCAGCAACACGAATCCGCTTCATGTGGAGCAGGCGAGGCAGAATATGGGAAATCGGGATTTTCAGCGCTTTAGGAACTGCTTCCAGGAATTCTACCTCTCCCATGAGATTAAAATGCGAAAACCGGAGCCCGAAATCTTTGCCTTCGTGCTCAATGAGAACCGCCTGACCCCCGAGGAGACCCTCTTTATAGACGATACCCGTGAACACACGGAAAGTGCCTCACGCCTGGGAATACGGACCTGGCACCTTCAGGTGGAGAAGGAAACCATCCTCGAATTGCACAAAAAACTTTCCTAAATGTGGGACCTGATCTGGAGTATTGGATGTTCCAGCCTGATATTCGTGGTGTTCAGGGCTTTCCGCACATACCGCATTTCCACCTTCCACGCCATTGTAGTAAACTACCTGACCGCCTTTTTCACGGGTCTCTTGCTGTACAGGGGCCCCGTACAGCTGTCAGAAATCCCCGCACAACCCTGGGTGACAGGGGCCCTTCTTTTAGGAGTCCTTTTTATTGTGATTTTCAATCTGATGGCCCGCACCTCCCAGGAACTTGGTGTTTCGGTTGCCTCCGTGGCGACAAAAATGTCCCTGGTGATCCCCGTGCTCGCCGGGTTGATCCTGTACGGTGAACAACTGAACCTGATGAAGGTGGCCGGGATCCTCACAGCGCTCGTGGCCGTTTTCTTTGCCTCTCTCAAAGATGGACAAAGGCGTTTTAAGCGCGACCTGCGAATAATCGTATTACCGCTTTTGGTGTTTTTGGGATCGGGGATAATTGATTCGAGCATTAAATTTTTACAGACGACCCGGGTCCCTGAATCTGAGTTCTCTTTATTCTCAGCCACGATCTTCGGTTTTGCAGCCCTTACCGGGCTGGTCATCCTGCTGATCCGTAAGCCAGGGGACCTCCTGCACTGGAACCCTGTAAATATTCTTGGAGGGATGGCCCTGGGGATTCCGAATTTCTTCTCGGTATACTTCCTGCTTCGGGCACTTCAGTTCAAAGGGCTCAACA
>CBDUBB010000361.1:0-2691 GCA_965365265.1 uncultured Flavobacteriaceae bacterium | reverse complement strand
AAACACGGCTGCCGGAGAGCGACAACATCGGCACCAAGAAGCGGTGCATCTCGGCGTACAGTCTCGCCTTCTTGACGACTCGACGGCGGTAGGCCTTGAGCGTGCAGCCGTTGTCCCGGATTCTGACGCCCGTCACCTTGGCGATCAGCCAGTTGGCGGCTTTCGATGGAACGCGTCGGGTCAGGAGGCGGTCTTGACGATCACGTCGCCATCCGCTGACGACGTCGTAGCCCTGTTCCAGCTCCTCCAATAGCCTGGGAATGTCCGCCGGATCGTTCTGCAGGTCCCCGTCCATCGTTATGATAAACTCTCCCTGGGCATAATCAAGCCCTGCAGCCAGCGCAAGGCTCTGTCCGTAATTCTTTTTCAGGGAGATCAGATGCACCTTCGGGTCTTTCAGTTGCTGTATCACGCGCCGGGTGCCATCCGTGGAGAAGTCATCGACATAGACGATCTGATACTGGTATCCCTTCAGGCTCTCGTGGATCTTTTCAGTGAGCAGCGCAACATTCTCCTCCTCGTTGTAGAGCGGGACTACGATGGACAGCAGGGCATCGGTTAGGGCAGGCATGGAAGGTGTATTAGTTCCGGGACAAAGGTAATTCTTTTTTCAAGCTTGGGTTCAACCTCTGCTGGCTCGTTCCCTGTAAAGGCGCAGCAGTTCTGCGGCGGCGCGGAAAGGACTCATTTGCTGCTCCATGACGCTGCGCTCCATGGCGGCATAGGCCTTCTTGATATCAGGATCCCGATAAAAGCCGGTGGTGAGCAGGTATTCAATTCGCCGCTTCAGCCAGTTCAGGTTCTGCCCGATACGCCGTTTCTCAAAGCTCCCATCCGCCCTTGCGGACTCCGAATACGCTTCGATCAGGTTCCAAATTTCAGGGATTCCCGTTCCCTCGGTAGACGAGCAGAGCAGCACTTTCGGCACCCATCCATTGTCCTTTGGGGGATAGAGGTGAAGGGCACGCGTAAAGACGGCTCGTGCTTCTTTGGCTGCGGGCAGGTTTGCCCCATCCGCCTTATTGATGATCACAGCATCTGCCATTTCCATGATCCCCCTCTTGATTCCCTGTAGTTCATCTCCGGCCCCGGCTATTTTAAGCAGCAGGAAAAAGTCGACCATTCCGTGTACAGCTACCTCGCTCTGCCCGACTCCAACCGTTTCCACCAGGATGACATCATACCCGGCGGCTTCGCAAAGGGTGATGCTTTCCCGGGTCTTCCGGGCTACGCCTCCCAGAGAATCTCCTGCCGGGGAGGGCCGTATGAAAGCTTCCGGAGCCCGGCTGAGGTATTGCATCCGGGTTTTATCTCCCAGGATGCTTCCCTTACTCAGGCTGCTGCTTGGGTCCACCGCAAGGACAGCCACCCGTTTTCCCTCCCGGATCAGTTGCAGCCCCAGGGCTTCGATAAAGGTGCTCTTGCCAACCCCGGGAACACCTGTAATCCCAACCCGGATACCGGGGACAGCCTGTTTCAGGCATGCTTCGACAATTTGGGTCCCCAGGTCACTGTCCTCCTCCCGGGTGCTTTCCACAAGGGTAATCGCCTGTGAAAGAGCTCCAGTATCCCTTTTCAGGATGCCATCGACCAGGGCTTTGGGGTCTACCCCTTTCTTATGGGCCTTCAGGCGGGCGGAAGCAGCTTTGCGCGGGATGTCAGCAGCTTTTTTCAATTCTTCAAGGGTGTATGGGTACCAGGACCCGAACAGTATCCCAGGCAAATCTGAGAAACAAAGATTCCGGGCCATTCGGGGTTACAAATTCAATGGTGAAATCCTCAATGACTTCAGATCCTCCTTCCGATTCATTCAGTACAGGCACCTCAATAGATAAGACATCTGCCTCGGGGTTCCGGGTGGTTTTGCGGCCCAGGCTGGAGAGGGTTACGCCCCAGTCCGGCACCTCCCGGTTAAAGATAACCGTCCATTTTTCTGGCCCCGGAACCGTCCAGAGGGAATAGGTGCCTGGTTGCAGGGACTGGTCGCCCTCGGTGAGGGATTCAAACCCCAGTTCAATTGCCGTACCTGTCGTGAAGGTGGTCGGTTCATTGGCCCCGGTTCGCCAGACCTCCCCGTACGGGACCAGGCCCCCAAAGATTTCACGGCCTTTTTTGGAAGGGCTGCAATAGGACACCTGCAGGTCGAACCCCCTTTCGGTATAGGTGGCTATTCGCTCCGGGCTTTGTTTTTTGGTCTGCTCCCTCAGGTAAGGCATCCCTACAAAGTATCCGAGCAAAAACAGAACGACCAGGACCCCCCCGATCCATTTAAGTGCTTTCATATACTGCAATATTTCAGTCCCTAAGGTACTAAATCGGGGAGAATCTATGGGGAGGAACCCATCCGGGCCCCTCACAGCTGGTCAGGAGGTTTTTTCAAAGACAAACCGGGATTCGTTCACATACGTTTTCCCAGGTCGTAGGAGTGAGGAGGGAAAATGGTCGTGGCGGGGGGCATCCGGGAAGTTCTGGGTTTCCAGGCAAATGGAGGGGAAGCCCTCCGGGGTATAGATAACCACGGCTGGCTGGTTCGTATAGGCCTTCAGGCGAAGGCCGGATACCGGTGAATACACCTGGGCGGCACAGGTCGCTGACGCATTCAGTACGAACGGGGTATCCAACTCAGTATTTTCCAGCTGTCGTTCCTTTTGAAAGTCAAATGACGTGTCCCGCACAGGGATGAGACGGCCC
>CBDUBB010000360.1:0-2702 GCA_965365265.1 uncultured Flavobacteriaceae bacterium | reverse complement strand
GGTTACGGTGCCGCTTAAGGTAAAGCGCTCCTGGGCCATGCCGCTTAAAAAAGACAAGAGTACTAGCAGCAGAGGAAGAAGCTTCAAAAGGAATCTCATGCAATTTTTTTTTAAAGGTAGCCAGAAATAATCATTGGCCGGTGGATATCCAAAAAGCCCTGCTTCCGCAGGGCCTTCCTATCCAGTAATCACCTGATCCTGTCGAGGATGCTGTTGAAGGTGCCACTGGGCCGCATGGCTCCGGCTACCTTTGCCGCATCCGGCAGGTAATACCCTCCTATGTCCTGGGGACTTCCCTGGGCATCGAGCAGTTCCTTTTCAATGGTATCCGAAGCCTTTGAAAGGCTCTCCGAAATTTCCCGGAACAGCGATTTCAGGTCCGAGTCTTCGTCCTGTGAGGCCAGTGCCTCAGCCCAGTAACGGGCCAGGAAAAAATGGCTGCCTCGCGTATCCAGTTCCCCAACTTTTCGGGAGGGCGATTTGTTTTCTTCAAGGAATTTCTCTGTGGCCTGGTCCAGGGCGTTTCCGAGGACGCACGCCCGGGAGCTTTTGTTTTTCTTGCCATAGTGATCCAGGGAGACCGCAAGGGCCATGAATTCTCCCAGGGAATCCCACCTCAGGTGTCCCTCCTCAAGGAACTGCTCCACGTGCTTAGGGGCAGAACCTCCAGCCCCCGTTTCGAACAAACCACCGCCGTTCATAAGAGGGACTATGGAGAGCATTTTTGCGCTGGTACCCACTTCCAGGATGGGAAACAGATCGGTAAGGTAGTCCCTTAGCACGTTTCCGGTGACAGAGATGGTATCCTTGCCATCGCGGATCCGCTCCAGGGTATACCAGGCAGCTTTGACCGGTGACAGAATTCGGATGTCCAGTTCCTCCCGGGTGCTTTCGGGAAGGTAGGCATCTACTTTTTTGATCAATTCCCGGTCATGGGCGCGATCCTTATCCAGCCAGAACACGGCCGGGGTTTTTGAATCCCTCGCCCGGGCCACCGCCAGTTGGATCCAGTCCTGTACGGGCAGGTCCTTTACCTGGCACATCCGCCAGATATCGCCTGCCGCCACCTCGTGCTCAAGGTAAACTTCCCCTGAGGCATTATCGATGACCCGCACGGTTCCCTGTGCCTGGATTTCAAAGGTCTTGTCGTGCGAGCCGTATTCCTCGGCTTTCTGGGCCATGAGTCCCACGTTGGGGACGGTCCCCATGGTACGGGGGTCAAGGGCTCCGTACTTTTTGCAAAAGTCGATGGTGGCCTCGTAAATCCCGGCATAGCTGCTGTCCGGGATCACGGCCTTTGTATCCTGCAAGGCGCCTTTTGAATTCCACATCTTCCCGGAATTCCGGATCATGGCGGGCATAGAGGCGTCGATGATCACGTCACTGGGGACGTGCAGGTTTGTAATTCCCTTATCGGAATTCACCATGGCCAGGTCAGGCCCGCTTTCCAGAGTATCCCGGACAGCCTGGCGGATCTCAGCAGCCTTGTTTTCGGGGAGTTCCCCGAGGGCATTCAGCAGGCTTTCGAGGCCTTCATTCGGGTTCACGCCAATGCGGCCCAGGGTTTCCCCATAGGTCTCGAAGAGCTCGTGAAAGAACGTTTTGAGTACGTAGCCAAAGATGATTGGGTCGGAGACCTTCATCATGGTGGCCTTCAGGTGTATGGAGAACAGCACTCCCTGTTTCCGGGCTTCCGCAACCTGCTCTTTCAGGAATTCAAGCAGGGCGGATTTTTCCATGACGCTGGCGTCAATGATCTCTCCCTCCTGAAGCGGAATTTTCGGTTTCAGAACCCTGGTGCTTCCATCGGCACCGGTCCACTCGATCCTTGCGTCGCAGGACCCGCCCAGGGTCACGGATTGTTCGTTAGACTTGAAATCCCCGGAGGACATGGTAGCCACATGGCTTTTGGAATCCGGGCTCCAGGCCCCCATGGAATGAGGGTGTTTGCGGGCGTAATTTTTGACCGGCCGGGGAGCCCGGCGGTCCGAGTTGCCTTCCCTGAGCACGGGGTTTACCGCGCTGCCTTTGATCTTGTCGTAGCGGGTTTTGATTTCCCTTTCGGAATCGCTGGAGGGGTCATCCGGATAGTCAGGCAGGGCGTATCCTTTAGCTTGAAGTTCCTGAATGGCCTCCTTTAACTGGGGAATCGATGCGCTGATATTCGGCAACTTAATGATGTTGGCTTCTGGCTTCTTAGCGAGATTCCCGAGAAAATCGAGATCATCCGGCACCCTCTGATCCTGCTTGAGACGGTCGGGAAATGCAGCCAGGATCCTCCCGGCCAGCGAAATATCCCTGGTTTCCATTTCAATACCGGCTGAGCGAGTGAATGCCGCAACGATAGGTAGGAATGAAGCCGTGGCAAGTGCAGGCGCTTCATCGGTTTTGGTATATCTGATTTTTGCCATTGGCGTCGTTGGGTTTAAAGCGCAGCAAATATACAATTTTAATGAAGCTATTGGTCAAAGCCGCAAGGAGGAGAAAAGGGGAAAAGGATGGAGTATGCCAAAAAAACGAAAGCCATACCAATGTACCGAGTACAATGACATGGCTCTCTGAAACAGCGGGCAGATTTGAAGCCCTGCCGAGGCGGGGCGGCTGCGTCGCCATTACGACGTTTGAAACAAAACCTGCATACCCTATAGCTAGCGCGATGCAGAAGTCATTTCTTTTTGTTGCTTAGTCCTATTGTCTTACGC
>CBDUBB010000359.1:0-2729 GCA_965365265.1 uncultured Flavobacteriaceae bacterium | reverse complement strand
TGGTTACATCCTGACGTTCACATTTTGGTAGATCGTGAATTTGTAAAGTAGAAGAAGGAAGAAATACGTCCCATGTGCTCCAGCTTCAGGAATGCGCCTGTCCGTTTCCTCTCTGGCATAATCCAGAGAAAGGGCGCGTTTTAATTAGGCTATGAAGAACCCTCCCCCCCCTGGGTGGGATGGGAGCTAGCTCACGTTACCACCGAAGGCTTTTCAGATAGGTTGCGGCGGAGCCAATATTTTTGATCGGGTCCGGGGCAAAATCATGCTCAATAAAATAGTGCTCGACACCATTTTCAGAGGCGGTTTTAATAATTTCTTTTATGGGAATTACTCCTTCCCCTGCAGCGACCAGTTGTGGAAACAGCTCCATCCACTGGTCAGGGGTGGAACCATCTCCGGAAAAATGGGTCAGGGTTTTCATGTCTTTGATGTGCAGCATTTTAAATCGCCCGCTGTGCTTTGTAAGCATCGCAGCCGGACTTGCCCTTCCCGCCACCATCCAGAACAGATCCATTTCGAAGAAAACGAGGGAGGGGTCTGTCCCTTCAAAGATGAGGTCTATCGGGGTAATGCCAGAAGCGTCGGGAACCAGGCCATATCCGTGGTTGTGGTAGGCAAAACGGATCCCTTCCGCCTTTGCATTTGCTCCAATCGTATTAAAGCGTTCAGCCATGCGCTTGTATGCGTCCAGGGAGGTTCGCTCATAATCAGGAATACTGGGCAACACAATGTATTTGGTCCCAAGGGTATTCGCCGCTTCCGCGAGTGCGCCAATGTTCCCTTCGAGGGTATAAAGGTCCGTATGCATGGAGGGAACCCTTATCCCGTAATGGCCAGTCACCTGTTTGAACTCGGCAGCTGATTTCCCGAAAAAACCACTACCGCTAAACCCCAGTCTTGGGGTTACCCCGGCCCAAAATTCTTTATTACGTATGTCGGAAAATTCATAGGGGCCATAGGTTTCAAATTCCGTGACCCCCAGTTCAGCCAGGGCTTTTACTCCGGCTTCCAGGTCATTTTCCAAAAGTTTTGGCACCGTAAACAGCCCCAGCCCTATAGATTTTAAGCTTTCCAAGGGCTGTAGCCAGTTAGCTGAGGCGGAAGGCATGGATGTGGCACCAAGTGTAAAAAGGGAGGTGTTTTTTAAAAATTGGGCGCGGTTCATTATGGTTGGTCTTTATAGTATTCTCATAGATTTTAAGCTCTAAGTTATCGAATTTAAATCCTAAAAGGATTATCATTCACCCATACTCCTTTGTCTTCAATGAACCTTACCTATTGTAAACTTTTGGTTTTTTACCTCTTCCTGGGGTATCCAGGTCCTAAAAGCTTTTACAGGAGACCCGGAATTTAATTTCCACTATTTAAAAGGACTTTCTATAAGCCCGTGCATCAAAGCCTTTTCTCCCAGGACCGCTGCAGGTCCAGGCGGATGCCCAGGGTAAATACGTCCAGGGCTTCGATCCCGAAGGAATTGATGCCTTTACCGTACCTGTATTCCGCGTATAGATAGGCAAAACGGGAGGGTTTGTATTCGGCCCCGATCATATAGAATTGCCGCTTGAATTCCTGGCTTACCGGAAGGCCTGCGACCTCCGGAAAGTACCCATTGAACCCGGCAAGGATGGAATATTTTGGTCGCTTGAATTTGCCGAAAAGCTCGAAGCCTTCCGCATCGAATACCGTTGCGACCATTTCTTCGGCCACCACGGACCTTGTGAGATCCCCATTGGTGTGGGTTGCATACACACCGCCCAGGTCCAGGTGGTCGGAGGTGTAAGAGACTCCCACAGCCAGGTATTCAGGCTGGCCCCCTGCCCCGAGGATATTGTCCACCAGGAAATCTTCAAAATACGCCTTGTTATAGGTAGCTCCCGCTTTTAGGCCCGCCAGGACTTCAATCTGGGCACTGAGCCCGAAACCATCGATAAAGTATCCGTTTTCTATGGACCTCATTTGGAGCTGGCCCCCCAGGTGCAATGGGCCGATTTTGTTCCGGTAAGTCAGCGCCTGGTTGGCCCGGCCCGTGCCCGTTTCTCCCCCGTCCGAACTGGCCACGTAGGTAGCACTTCCCTGGCCCCCGAAGACATTGAACCTGTCGGTATATCCTGTGATGTCATAATAGACCCCCCACTGTTTGCCGATCTTCAGGATTCCATATTTCCCGAAATCAGCACCCAAATACCCGAGGCGGGTTGAAAACACCTGCAGGTTCTGGGATTCATCAAGACGGATAAAACCGCTATTGGTATTGGCATCTGCATTGAGGAGCTGGGCGCTGCGGAAGAGATTTATGGCCAGTTCCACTCCAGTGAAATACCGGATCTGCCCTTTTTGGACCGAAAGTTCAAAGCCGATTCGGGAGGCATTCTCCTGGATCTCAGCCTGGTCATTCAACACGGCAATATGGCCCCGGAAACTGCCATATGGGGAGATCCGGATTTTGGCTGAATCGATATTTTTTGGCTCCCCGTCCCGGGTTTGGGCAACCCCCTGAGACAGGGCTGCCAGCATCAATAGAGTGCATAGTTTCGGTAGGACTCTCAAAACAGGAAGAATTGTCCGGGTCATTTCCAAAAGGTAGGAAAATTTTGGATGTGATGATACCAGGGTGGTTAGGCCAGGAGACGAATCCGTGTAATTGCCTCAGATCCCAAAGGCGGGAAGGCAGGCTGCCCGGTCATTGTGGTACGATCCGGTGTTTGTTAGGAAATCCCACTTAGTCC
>CBDUBB010000358.1:0-2755 GCA_965365265.1 uncultured Flavobacteriaceae bacterium | reverse complement strand
TCCGGCTTTTGCGGATCTTCCGGATCCTCAAACTCGTACAGTTCATAGGGGAAGCCTCTCAACTGGGAAAGGCACTGAAGGCCAGCCGTGCAAAAATCGCGGTCTTTATTTATGTGGTGCTGATCCTCTCCGTTATCCTCGGGACAATGATGTATCTGATCGAAAGCGATGAGGCGGGATTTACCAGCATTCCCAGGAGTATCTACTGGACGATTGTGACCCTGACGACCGTCGGATACGGAGACATCGCCCCCCAAACCAGCATCGGACAGTTTATAGCGACCCTTGTGATGATCCTGGGTTACGGTATCATTGCCGTGCCCACAGGTATCGTCACGGTCGAATTTGCCAGGCACGAAAAAGGTTCCGAAGAGGGGGAAGAAGGTGCATGGGTACACATCAACACACAGTCATGCCCGAACTGCTCTGTGGAGGGACATCGGGACGATGCGAAATTTTGCTATGAATGCGGAGAACCGCTGAAATGAAGAACTACATTGTCTCGGTTTCCGGACCCACCGGAATTGGCAAGACGGATTGGGCCATCCGGCTCGCCCGTCACTACAATACCGAAGTACTCTCTTTTGATTCCAGGCAATTTTACAGGGAAATGCGGATTGGGACCGCTGTTCCCTCCCCCGGGGAACTCAGGGCTGTACCCCACCACTTTATTCAGCACAGGTCCATCCATGAGCCGTATTCGGTTGGGGATTTTCGGCGCGATGCCCTGCAGCGGATACAGGAACTGTTCCGGCATCACAAACTGCTGATCCTTGCCGGAGGCAGCGGCCTCTATCTCGATGCAATCACCAAAGGCCTGGATGACTTTCCGAAAATAGCACCTGGCATTCGGGAGGAATTGATTGCGACCTATGACAAATCCGGGGTCGCTCCCTTGCAGGAACTGCTGGCCGAAAAGGATCCGGTGTACCACAGCCGCATAGACCTCAACAACCCGCACCGGCTGATCCGCGCCCTGGAAATTTGCCTGGGGACCGGCAAGCCCTTCAGTTCCTTCATCGGCAACCGAAAGCCCCCGGATTTCTTCGCGCATATCCCCCTTGGCATACAAGCCGAAAGGGAGGTGGTCTACAGCCGGATCAACACCCGCGTAGGGAAGATGATGGAGGAAGGGCTCCTGGAAGAGGCCCGGGCGTTATACCCCTACCGGGAGGCAGCTGCCCTACAGACGGTTGGGTATCAGGAACTATTCGCTTTTTTCGATGGTACCTGGGACCTGGAAACAGCGGTGGCGGAGATTGCGAAAAACACCCGCAGGTTTGCGAAAAGGCAGGGTACCTGGCTGCGAAGGGATCCGGATATCCACTGGATCCCCTATAATGCCCCCGCGGAGGAGGCAATCCGATATATCGATATGAAAATGGAAGAAGCCGCCAATGGGGTCAGCTGAAAAAATATACTACGTGATGGGGGTTTCCGGCAGTGGGAAGACAACCCTGGGACAGCAGCTCGCCAGGCACCTTGGGATCCCCTTTTTCGACGGGGATGATTTCCACCCTCCTGAAAACATTCAAAAGATGGCCGGGGGCGCTCCGCTGGACGATGAGGACCGCAAGGGTTGGCTGCTCCGCCTGAACGCACTGGCCGGAAAGCACAAAGGCTCCGGGGCCGTTATTGCCTGTTCCGCCCTGAAGGAAACGTACCGGAAATTACTGGAGTCGGGGTTGGAGGGCAAAGTCCGGTGGATCTATCTCCATGGAAGTTATGAGCAGCTCCATAAGCGGATGCAAAAACGCAAAGGCCATTTCATGCCGTCAGAGCTTCTCAGATCCCAGTTCGAAACCCTGGAACCTCCTTCATACGGCATCCACATTCCTGTAAGGCTGAGGCCTGAGGAAGCCGTTCAGCGGATTCTTGATGAAATTCAGGCTGAGTAACCGGTGCCCGGTTCAGCCCGATGGAAAATCCTTCCTAGGAATTCGATTTTTCGGAGTCCGTTTTGACGACCAGGCGGAAACCTTCCCCATGGATATTGAGAATCTCAACGGAATCATCCCGCTTGAGGTACTTCCTGAGCTTTGCAATGTAGACATCCATGCTTCGGGAGGTGAAATAATTGTCATCCCTCCAAATTTTGGTAAGGGCCAGTTCCCTGGGCATAAGATCGTTCTCATGAAGGGCCAGGAGTCGTAAAAGCTCGTTCTCCTTGGGGGATAACTTATTGGGTTCTTCATCCTTATACTTGAGGAACCTCAGTTTTGAATTCAGGTGAAAATTTCCTATCTGAAATTCATATTGTTTGCTGTCTGCCAGATTATTAGACTCCTTCCTTTGAAGTATAGCCTTAAGCTTTGCCAGGAGCACTTCGGAATCAAAAGGCTTATTCAGGTAATCATCGGCACCAGCCTTATATCCCTTAAGCACATCCTCTTTCATGGTTTTGGCGGTAAGAAAGACAATCGGGATGCTTTCGTTTTTTTCGCGGATCTCCCTGGCCAGGGTAAACCCGTCCTTGTAAGGCATCATCACGTCCAGGATACAGACGTCAAAATTCTCCTTCTTGAATTTCTCGAAGCCCTCCATCCCATTTTTAGCCAGGACGACATCGAAGTCGTTCATGGACAGATAATCCTTCAATACGATCCCAAAATTCGGATCGTCCTCGACCAAAAGTATTTTCTTATTTGCTGTTTCCATAATTTCTTAAATTAGAGGGAGTTTGATATAGAAAGTACTGCCTTTTCCTTTCTCGCTTTCTGCATACACCTCTCCCTGATGATCCTCTACAATTTTT
>CBDUBB010000357.1:0-2818 GCA_965365265.1 uncultured Flavobacteriaceae bacterium | reverse complement strand
CCCAGGCAATTTCTAAAGATCATTGCGGACCACTTTGCCATCGAGCATTACAAAGGAAACCTCTCTGAGTGCTTTTATATTTCTGCTCGGATCCCCAGGAACGGCTATGAGATCTCCCAGGTAACCTTTCTTTACCTGCCCCAGATTTCCAAGATGAAACGTTTTTGCATTGCCAGAGGTGGCAGACTTAAGCACATCCAGGGGATCCATTCCATAAGCCACCATCAGTTCGAGCTCCCGGTAATTCTCCCCATGGGGATAAACGCCCACATCCCCGCCGAATCCGATAGTAACTCCAGATTCCATTGCCATCCGGAAGCTTTCTTTTTTACGCCTTATACGCTCCGTATCAGTCATCCCGTCCCATCCACGGTAGCGTTCGACGGCATCCCCGGCAGCCAACGTGGGGAACAGTACGACGCCACGCTCCTTCATAAGCCGAAATACCTCTGCGGTTCCCCCGTCTCCATGTTCGATGGTTTCAACCCCGGCAAGGGTAGCTCGTTTCATGCCTTCAGGGGTGGATGCATGGGCTACGGCATATTTTCCGGCAGACCTGGCCGCTGCCACCATGGCCTCCAATTCGTCCGGAAGGAACGTGGGCTGTGAGGCTGCCCCAGGGGTCCAGCGGTAGTCCGCATAGATCTTGATGAAATCCGCGCCCCCTCCCATTTGCCTTCGAACAGTTTCGATAACTCCGGGAACGCCACTGGCGGCTTCTGCACCCAGGGGAACGCTCACCCCTTCGTGAAAACCCTTTGGCCCATAGGCACCCGTGGCCACGATTGCCGGCCCGGCTACGAGTAATCGGGGCCCCGGGATGATTCCTTCCTCAATGGCCTTTTTCAGGGCGACATCGGCATATCCTGCACCTTCGGATCCCAGGTCCCGCATGCAGGTAATCCCGGCCTGAAGGGATTTTTGCGCGTGGACAGCGCCCCGTATGGCCCGCTCAGCGGGGGATTCCTTAAGTACCTGGTCATTCCAGGGGGTTTCGTTATAGGGATGGAGCAACAGGTGGGAGTGACCTTCGATCAGCCCAGGCATCAGCGTCATCCCTTTCAGGTCAATCACCTCCGTTCCCGGGGGTTGGTTCATTCCGTCTGCAGGCCCGGCATATTGGATGTTGGCATCCTGGACGAGTACCACCCACTGCGAATGCATCTCTTCACCGTCAAAGACGCTGTCAGGCCTGAGAAGGATTTGTGCATTCAGCGAAATCAGGCAGCTGCCCAGAAAAGCCAGTATTGATAAGAATGGTCTGTAGTTTGACATAACTGTAGGGTTATTGAATTTCATTGCTTGCCTGAAATAAGAAAGCGCTTCTCATTCACTCCGATTATTCCAACTCCTTCTTTACAAGCGAGGTAATATCTTATATCTGCCTACTCCTTTACCCTGGCATTCTCGGCGATTTCCTGGAGTCTGCGGTCCAGGTCCTCCCGGGAAAACCACATCCCCCTGGCCATGACACCTTTTAGGGAATTGAGAGCCCCAGGGTTTTCCAGGGGGTTTATCGACAACAGCAGGATGTCCGCATCCTTTCCAACATCCAGGCTGCCCCATGCGTCCTCCTGACCAAAAAAGCGCGCCGGGTAGATGGTACCCATCCTCAGGATCTCGATGGGGGAGAGGCCCGCCCGCTCCATGCCTGCAATCTCATGTTGCAGGGAGAATCCGGGGACATTGAAAAGCTGGGGGGCGTCTGACCCTAACAGCAATCCATATCCCTCAGATGAAAGCCTGCGAATAAGTTCCAGTCTAATGGCGTCAAAGGCCTTCCACTGTTCGGCGTCCCAGGCAGGGTCCTCCATGTATTGATTCTTCACGTTCCTCCAGTTCTCCAGGGTGGCCTGTGGCATATATTTCATTTCGGGCTGCGCCAGCAGGCTGTCGGCATCCGTTGGAGCAAACCACCGCTCAAACAGGCTTTGTGTAGGTACTATCCAAACCTTGTGTTTGCGGGTCATTTCCATTAATTCTCCAATCCTGGAGGTATCGGCCAATAGGGTGAAATTAAAACCAAAAAAGCCGTTTTCCCCGGGCTGCACCCCTGCGGCCTCTGGGACAAGGCCTTCCAGATACCCGTCAACGTGGTCTATGGTGGCATACCCGCTTTCCAGGGCATGGCGGATCCCCACGTCTACCGGTACATGCCCGGCAAAGGGGATCCCCTCTTTCCGCGCGGTGGTGGCAAGGGAATCAAACACCTCCCTTTGGATCCCCGGGTGGATTTTCAGGAAATCATACCCGTCCGCGGCATACTGGCGCACTTTCCGGGTGGCCTCTTCAGGGCTCCTGACGGTGTTTCCATTCAGAGAAGGGCTGGAAGTGAAGATTCTGGGTCCCGGAACCTCCCCCCTTGCTACGCGTTGCCTGAGTTCCAGGTGATAGGGATGTCCCAGCATGCCCCGAATGGTGGTCACCCCCCCGGCAAGGTACAGGTATAGTGTCTCCTCGATGCGTTTCCCGGAGGTGGGCGGTGAAGGGATATGTGCGTGCATCTCCGTCAGGCCGGGAAGGGCGTAGCTTCCCTGGCCGTCGATTGTGTTGCTATAACGTTCGGCACCTGGTATCTCAGCGGCTATCGCCTGAATCCGGCCTGAATCCACCAGGATTTGCTGGTCCTGCCTGAGGGTACCGTTGATCACGTCTACCACGGATACATTTTTTATAAGAATGGCCGTCGGGCTGGCTTTATCGTGGCCGGGTTTGCAGGCGGACAATGCGAGGGCCAATAGGAGGAAGAATGCTCTTTTCATTGGAATGGGCTTAAGGTTGCCGGATTATCTTTTGAGTTAAAAGATACTAAGAATTC
>CBDUBB010000356.1:0-2821 GCA_965365265.1 uncultured Flavobacteriaceae bacterium | reverse complement strand
ACCAGCAAGGATCTGCTGGCAATTCGGTCCTTTTCATTGTAACGGCAAGCGGGGCCGGGTCTTACCAGTGGCAAACAAGTAATGACGGGGGAAGTACCTTTGTTGACCTTGCCGATGGGCTTAAATATTTGGGTAGCCAGACGGCCTCCCTGCAGGTTGGCAACGTACAGTCCTCAGAGAATGGGACCGTGTTCCGGGTATTGCTTCAACCCGTATCCACCGGGTGTCCGGAAGTTCAGTCGAATCCCGCCACGTTAACGGTCACTTCCGGGACCGTGATAATGAATAAAAGGATCACCTATAGGGTGAACAATTAAAGGCTCGAAAAACAAGTCCACCAGCTCCAGACAGGCCAGCCCTTGCAGGGCCATAATCCCGTGTCAAAAGAATCAGATTTCCGGTTCGATCCCGGCTGCCGAGAAGACCCGGTAAATAAACTGGATTTCCTTTACATCCACTTCCCCATCCGCATTGGCCGCTTCGGTCATCAGGCGGATTAAGGCTTGTTGTTTTTCGACGGGCATGGCTCCCAAAACCGCTATGGCTTCGGCAGGTTCCACGTCGCGGGCCTCCATGATATGATCTGAGGTAAATTCCAAAACCTCAGCCAGTTGTTCCATATAGTTGAGTTCCCCGGGCTTGATCACTTCATCAATCTGGATTACCTCATCGATTGCCTTTAGAAGCGCCAGTTTTTCTACCAGATTAAATTTCATAGGTTCGGTTTAAGCGTGATTTTACATCATGAATCCACTTGCGGTAAAGGAGGGAAAAGATAGTGATTTATTCTCTAGGTGAAAACTCCAACCGCGGTGTTGAGGTATGGCCGAATGGATTCGACGAAACCTTCTGCACCGACCACTGGAGGTGCCGCTACAGTTCCACTGATGGGATTCAGGTTCGCAAGGAGGATAGTATCGAAATCCTGCAAAAAGCAGTTTTCTCAGACGTCGATATTATAAAGACGGAAAACCTGTATGAGTTCGATGGTGTGCGCAGCTATTCGCCTGGCCAGGGTCAGTGAGGGATGCCAAACATTGAAAATGCCTCCTCTATAAGGGGGTATTTTCCATTACAGGATACCGGTGCTGTAGAGCCAGATAAAGGCAGACAGAAGAAATAAGATGGCCGCCGGAAGGCTCCTTTTCAGAGGGTCCCGGACTCGCAAATGCATCCAGATAGCCCCGATCATCAGAAAGCCAATTGCGGCAGAGGCAGGAATTGCCAGAAACGGATACCAAATGGAAAGCACCAGGACAAGCGCAGATAGCACCTTCAGAGTCCCTACCATGAACATCATAGCCTTCGAAAGGCCGTATACCTCAAACTCCTCCTGCATGCTCCCGGCTTCTCCACCGCGCCACTGAGAACCCTTGTTGACCCGGAAAAACCATACATTGACTATCCCGACAAAAATGATCAATTTCGATAAGATGACAAGATCTTCCAAGACGAGTGTTTTTCAAAAGGTACGAAAAATGCATGAGATTTCTAAGCACAGGCTTTTACTTAAATTCACTTACCTGTACCTTTAGGACATCTATGGAATCTTCCAAAAATGTATTGAACGGGCCATTGAAAGCCTGTTGTTTTGAACCGCTCACAGGGTTTTACCGGGATGGGTACTGCCGCACAGGTCCGGGTGATTCAGGTTCTCATGTGGTCTGCGCCATCATGACGGAGGATTTTCTGAGATATACCCGTTCCAGGGGCAATGATCTGAGCACTCCCCTTCCCTATTTTAATTTTCCGGGCCTGAAACCCGGGGACCAGTGGTGCCTCTGCGCATCCCGATGGAAAGAGGCCTATCAGGCGGGTGTGGCCCCACCGGTTGTTTTGGAAGCCACCCATAAAAAAGCCCTGGAAATCCTCCAATTTGAATGGCTCCTGGAACACAAATTCACTGAAGGACAGGAACCCTAAAGCTTCATGCCAAAGGCCAGGTCACCGGCATCACCCAACCCGGGAATGATATACCCCTGGGCACTCAGGGTATCATCCACTGCTGCAATCCATAAATGGGTGGAATCGGGAAATACGGATTTCACATGGGCAATCCCCTTCTTTGACCCGATCACCGAAAGAATATGGATCTGAACCGGCTCCCCGTGAGCCTTTAAAGCCGCCAGCACATTTTCCAGGGTTTTTCCCGTAGCCAGCATCGGATCAGTAAGCACGAGGGTCTTTCCATCAAGGGCGGGGGCAGCAAAGTACTTCACGATGACCTCAAAGGCATCCCCCCCACCAGGATGGTGTCTGTATGCCGAGATAAAGGCGTTTTCGGACCGGTCAAAATAATTCAGGAGTCCCTGGTGCAGGGGCAGGCCAGCCCGTAGGACGGAACACAGCACCAGGGGGGTCACCGGCACCGACATGGTGGTGGTTCCAAGTGGTGTCTGCACGGTTCTTGTTTTGTACTCAAGGGTTCTGCTCATCTCGTAGCACAAAACCTCCCCAACGCGTTCGATATTGCGCCGGAATCTCATGGGATCCTTTTGGATCTCCACATCCCTTAACTCAGAGATGAACTGGTTTAAAATAGAATTCTGTTGCCCCAGATAATGTATGTGCATGTGGAATAATTTAGAGTATATGGATAGGGCTTCCGGCCTTTAAAACCTTCAGCGAACAAGGGCGCCACAGCCTTCAACGGGGGTTTTTAGAGGTCGTCGACATTGATGCCGATCCGGTTAAATATCCGGTATATGGCGCGAAGCTCATCCTCGCCCACGCGCCCATCGGCATTGGCCGCCTCATTGAGCATACGGGCCAGAGCTTCCTTTTTGTTTTCAGGCATAGCCGTGAGAATAGCCATTGCCTC
>CBDUBB010000355.1:0-2827 GCA_965365265.1 uncultured Flavobacteriaceae bacterium | reverse complement strand
CGCTTATGGGGGTTCCGATCTTCACCCAGAAGTTGGAAGGGTTTTCCAGTTTTTTACCGGTCACGGTGACCACCCGTTCCATAAGGGGCCTGTTGTGCTGCACCGCCTGGTATATGGCGAAGATGGTTCCTACGTTATGGACGACCACCCCTACATCCAGGGGCAGTCCGTTTTTCGGAACCTCCCTGTTTAAAAGGGCCCTGACAAGCTGCTTTTCACCCCCCTGAGGGTATTTTACCTTGAGGGCGGCTATCTGTATCCCAGGGTCGCCGGCAACCAGCTTTTTGAAGTTTTCTATGGCATCCCTTTTGTTGTTTTCAATCCCGATGATGGCCCTGTCAACATGCAGGGCGCGCATCAGGATCCGGATTCCGACCAGGATTTCCTCCCCTTTTTCAAGCATCAACCGGTGGTCCGCCGTCAGATACGGCTCGCATTCCACACCGTTGATGATCAGGCAGTCCAGTTTCTTGTCCTTTTTGATATTGAGCTTGACGTGGGAGGGGAAGGTAGCCCCGCCCAGCCCCACAATCCCGAAATCCGAGATACGCCTGAGGATTTCCTCCGGCTCCAGTGAGATCTCCTGAATCAGGGGCAGATCAGCATCCTGAAAGTTGGTTTCGTCTTTTTGATCCGTCCGGATGACGATACACTGCTGTTTATAGGCCCTGGTATCAATGATCATGTCCAGTTTGGTGACGGTCCCGGCCACAGGGGCATGAATGTTGGAGGAGACGAACCCGCCGGATTTGGCAATGACCTGCCCTATTTCGACCTTGTCTTTCCGGTCCACGACGATTTCCGCGGGGATACCTATATGCTGGGCGATGGGGACATATACCACTTTGGGAGCCGGCAGCCTTTTGATGGGTTTTGAGGAGGTCAGTTTATTCTCCGGCGGGTGAATACCTCCTTTAGGAAAGGTCCTAAGCATCGTTTTGTGGTTTTACCGGTTCGACTTTTATGGTAATGCCAGGATCTACGTTCTTCTTTTTCCGAGGGGGGAAATTGGTTTCGATGATCGAATGCGTCGGGCAAACGTCGACACATTTTCTGCATAACGTACAAAGCTCAGGATCGATATAGGCCAGGTTGTTATCCATTGTAATGGCTTCCTTCGGGCATATATCGAAGCATTTGGAAAAGCCGATACAGGCTACCGAACATGCCTTTTTGGCAATCCCGCCTTTTTCTTCGTTCAGGCAGCCCACAAAGATTTTCAAATCCCTTTTGTGTTTTGGACGCATCTCGATGATATTCCTCGGACAGGCGTCAACACACATACCACAGGAGGTACACTTATCGGTAATAACCACGGGCAGGCCGGTGGTTTCATCCATGTACATGGCGTCGAATTTGCAGACTTCAACGCAATCGCCATCTCCCAGACACCCGAACTGACAGTCGGTTTCACCGCTATAGATAAGCGCGGAAATCGCACAGGACCTCGGTCCCTGGTATTCGGTGGTTTTTGGTCGTACCTCGCAACTGCCCTGACACCGTATCACAGCCACGGTTGGGTCCTGTTCGGTGACTTCTTTTCCAAGGGCTCCGGCCACCAGGTTCATCACCTCATTGCCGCCCACAGGGCAAAACAAATCGGAAATGTCTTCCGTGCCCACCAGTTTTTCAGCAAAGGATCGGCAGCCAGGAGAGCCACAGCCCGCGCAATTGGCCCCCGGCAACAAATCCTCAACGGTGGCAATCAGGGGATCTTCATACACATAGAACTTTTTGGATACCACATATAGCACAAGGGCGGCCACGGTTCCCAAAAGAGCCAGTAAAATCACACTGTAAAGGATGGAATCCGTCATGATTCTTAAATTCTTTGAATGGAAATGTCAAAGGTTCTTTTAAAATAACTCTTAAGTCCGTGAATCAGCAGGTAATAGGGGATGAGGATCAGGAGCGACAATACCCCGGCCAGCCATTCCGCAACGAAATAGGAGGCCGTCAGCAACGTCAGCAACATCAGGATAAAGGGAAAGACATAGGCCCAAAAAACCGCTTTGTTCCCTAAATTCTTTTTTAAAATCACCTCCACGGGTTCATTGAGGGTATACCTTCCATCGGTATCGGCTATTTCGACTACCTTTTCAGCCGAATCAGAGACCCCGCATGCCCCCTTGGCATGACAGGACTCACAATGCACGTTCTTATCCAGGGATACGATGACTGACCCCCTCTTGATTTGTGAAATCACCCCTGAGTGGATATAGGCTTTCTCCTCCGTCTGCTTAAAATCCATGACCAATGTTAGTTATCCATTCTATTCACAGGGTGAAACTACAGCATTTGTTTTGGCCATTTCATGATATATGTCAGATGTTTGCGTCATTTTATGACTTTGATCAGCATAGGAGAAATGCCTGAAATTCTGTGGTTTGCTCGTTATTTCCGTGGTCTTTTCCTGAAGGCTGCCCGCAAAAACCCGTAAACCCTAAAGATAAAAGCTCCTGAGACCACCCAAGTATCAACGGCGGCCCATCCCGCTGCCGGAATTTCGTATCTTCCCAAACCAAAAACCGGTTTCCGATGAAAAACTTCTTTTTGCCATTCCTTCTGGTCCTTATTTGGGGATGTGGAGAATCCCAGGAAGACCCTGAAGTACTCCGTTGGGAGGAACAAGCTGCCCGGGTTACCATAATCCGGGATGACTTTGGGGTGCCCCATATTTACGGCAAGACCGATGCCGATGCGGTCTTTGGCATGCTCTACGCCCAGTGCGAGGACGATTTTAACCGGGTGGAGCAAAATTATATCTGGGCCATTGGCCGGCTGGCCGAAGTGGAGGGGGAGGAAGCCCTGTACAGTGATTTGAGGG
>CBDUBB010000354.1:0-2850 GCA_965365265.1 uncultured Flavobacteriaceae bacterium | reverse complement strand
TTTTCGGGAGGTGTGCAACCTGTCAGGGAAGCCAGGGTCGGATAAATATCCAGCAGGTTTACCGGCCTGGCACTGGTCGATCCTGGCCTGGTCACGCCCGGTACCACCCATATCATGTTTACCCGGGTGGCCCTTTCCCAAAGGGAGTATTTCGCCCAACGCTCTTTTTCGCCAAGTTGAAAGCCATGGTCGCTCCACAGTACAATTATGGTATTGTCGGCGTACTTTGATTTCCCGAGCGCCCCAACAATCTGTCCAACCAGGTCATCCGTCATGGCAGAGGACGCCAGGTAAGCCTGAATCGCATTCTTCCACTGACCGGCATCCCTAATGGTCTTGGCCCACGCAATATGCCGCTGCTTTGAACTGGCCTCGGGGACATCTTCCATATCACCTTCCAGGTAACCTTCCGGAAGCTCTATTTCATCCAGAGGAAATCTATCGAAATATTCCTGGAGCGCATAATTGGGTAGGTGGGGCTGGAAGATGCCGGCACCCAAAAAGAAGGGTTCTGCCAGCTCACCTCCCAGCAATGTCTCTGCCGCCCATTTAGCTGTTTTACCATCGTTGATATCCTCCAGGGTAACGTCGGTGTGGTAAGGCCCCCAGTCGGCGTAATACGGTAAACCTTGCTTAATCCCGTTCATGGGTCTCGGGGAGGAGAATCTGGTTTCCCAGGGAAACTGGTCTTGCTTTTTACTGGGGTAATAGTCATCAAATCCACGTCCCTGGACTTCATTATTAAAATGAGCGCCGTGGAATAACTTGCCTGAACCGCAAACATAATATCCATTCTGTTGAAAAAACTCGGGCAAGAGAACCGAGTTATTCAGTATCGGATTTTTTGTAAGCGAATTTTGATTCACATAATTACCCGACGTTGAAGGTCGGATCCCACTCATGATGGCAGACCTTGAAGGGCCGCAATTGGGGGATGCGCAATGCGCATTCGTAAAAACAATTCCCATGGATGCCAGTTTTTCAAGTTGAGGCGTCCTGGCCTGTGGGTTGCCATTCAATGTGCCGGTCCAGTCATTTAAATCATCGATGGCGATGAAAAGTACATTTGGTTTTTTATCCTGCCTCTCGGGGGCCTGGCCTTCTCCGGCCATGCAATTTGCCCAGTGTAATATAACTGCGAAAAACAGGATAGCTGATAACCTTATTGCTTGCATATCGTATTCTGAATTTATAAACGCTTAATACCAGAACCGGGCTTTTTTACTGACCTGGTAACGGATGTCCCAATCATTCTCAGCCTGCTCCCAGGTTACACCCAGGCTTTCCACCGCAGCTTCAATTCTTCCATAATGTGCGGGTGCTGCTTCCTTAAATCTATCCCAGTCAATATTCATTGTGGCGAAGTGTGGGATACCGTTGTGCACATGTTCATAATTGGAAGGATTCTCCTCTCTCCATTGGGTAAACCTTTCACGCAGGGCCTCAATCCTGGGTTCAATTTCCGGATTGTCAACAAGACTATTTGATTCCCGGGGATCTTGCTCCAGGTCAAAATATTCTTCTGCGAGCTCAAAATCTATCCAGCGTACATATTTATCCGTTTCGGTTCTTATTCCTTCATTCCTGGGAAGGTAACTCCCGACCGTTGGTACACCGCAATAATGTTCAAAAAAGAATTCCTTACGCCATGATTTTTCTTTACCCTTCATCAGTGAAACCAGGCTTTTCCCGTCCATGCCTTCAGGAACTTCTATACCGGCAAGTTCCAATATGGTAGGAGCAACATCATTATTGAGCACCATCTCGTCCATCACCTTTCCCTTCCGGGACCCGGTCCGGGGATCATAGACGATGAAGGGAATCCTCAGGCTTTCTTCGTAGGGTGTCCATTTGCCCAGGAGTTGTTTTTCCCCGAGGTGCAATCCATGGTCGGAAAGGAAAATGATCACGGTATTATTTGCCAGTCCCCTCTCTTCAAGGCTCTTAACTATTTCTCCAACCGATCGTTCCAGGCTGAGTATCATCTCGAAGTATTTGCGTTTGTAAGCATTCAGGTTACCGCCGTCTCCATCTACATAATAATCGACATGAGCCAATGACTGTTTCAGCAGTTCGGGGATCTTCTCATACTCCCCGGGGTTGTCCATCTCTGCTTTTTCAAAAATGATATGGTCCAGCTTCCCCTTATCTTCGGGTGCCGGTACGGTCGATCCGTGTGGTTCCTTGTAGTTGACCTGAACACAGAAAGGAGTTTTTTCAGGCACGGCATCAAGGAATTCCATGGTTTTGACAGTCAGCCATTCCGTATCATGCATTCTTTTACCCCTGTATTCCCGGAAACTGGGACCCTGGCCTGCCTGGGCTTCAAATACATCAAAGGTCTCCTTTACCAGTTGGTCAACGCCCACTCCGTATTTGCCCAATGCCCCTATGAAGTACCCTGCTTTTTTCAGCTGAGCCGGGTAACTGTCCTCGAATACATCTTCGGGAATGGGTACCCCGAAATCATGGATCCTGTTGTTACAGGCATAGCGCCCGGTGATAATACTTGCCCGTGAAACGGCACAAATAGGAGTTGCCACGAATCCATTATCGAAGCGGATCCCCCTGTTGGCAAGCCTGTCAATTTGAGGTGTCTGTATCACGCAATCCTCGTCATAACAGCTCAGTGAATTTGTCCGTTGGTCATCGGTAAGCAGGATAATGAAATTGGGAGGCTGCTTCACTTCCGAACATGATGAAAACATCATGCCAGCAATTACCAAAAACAGGGTTAGTCTGTTCATCATAACCTCAGGATTGAGCTATTTGCTTTTTAAAACATCAATCGGTCTTTGCGTATAGTTTTTCCGCCAATCGAAATTTTGCTCCCTGTATATATCGATGAAG
>CBDUBB010000353.1:0-2874 GCA_965365265.1 uncultured Flavobacteriaceae bacterium | reverse complement strand
TGTGTGGTGCGGGCTCCTTTTCACCCGGCTCAAGAAGGTATCCCCTTTGACATCGTGATATCCCCAAAAATGAGTTTCGGGACCGGCCATCACCAGACTACCTTCCTGATGCTGGACTACCTGCTGGATATGGATCTGAAGGGAAAATCCGTCCTGGATGTCGGGTCGGGGACAGGGGTCCTGGCGATCCTGGCAGGCATGAAGGGAGCGTCTCCAATAACGGCCATCGACATCGATCCCTGGGCTTTTGAGAACTGCCGGGAAAACACCGCCCGAAATGGGCAGGATGGAATCGAGGTCCTGAAGGGAGAGGTGGGAGCCGTCAGGGACCGGCAGTACAATACGGTCCTGGCCAATATCAATAAAAATGTGCTGTTGGCAGACCTGGGAACCTATGCGCACATCCTGAAGGATGAGGGTGAGCTGTTGCTGAGCGGGTTTTACAGGCGAGATCTTCCGGATCTGCAAAACAAAGCTTCAGAGGTTGGACTGCACTATCTCGAATTCAGGGCAAAGGATGACTGGACGGCTGCCCGTTTCCTTAAAAAAGCCCCCTGACCACCGGCTAAAAAAAATTAGTATATTCGTATCAAAGCCGTTGACTATGAGTACAAAGGAACGCTTGCAGGAATCCCTTCTGGTGGATCAAAAGGAGAAGGATCTCAATGAGATCGTGCTGTTCAACGATGAGGTAAATACCTTTGACCACGTCATACAGACCCTGATTGACGTGTGTGAACACAGCCCGGAGCAGGCAGAGCAATGTTCCCTCATCGTGCACTACAACGGTAAATGTACCGTTAAGACCGGGGAATACAGTGACCTGAAACCGCGCTGTAGCCGGCTCTTGCAGGCAGGGTTGAGTGCCGAGATCGTTTGATCCTCTCTTTATTTTGAATTCTGCAAGCCTTGAGGTAAGCGCTCTAAACCCCCGCGTGGAAACCTTGAAAAAATTCACACTCTTTATCGTCATTCTCTCCATCCAGGTGCTGAGCAGCCAGGTATTACCACCTATTCAGAACTATCAACCCAGGGATTACCAGGCAGAAAACCAAAACTGGGGAATCACACAGACTGCCGACGGTTGGATGTATTTTGCAAATAACGGCGGCCTTCTTGAATTCAACGGAGTATCCTGGAATCGCTATCCCTCCCCGAATGGATCAGTACTTCGTTCAGTAATGGCCCGTGAGGACCGGATTTATTCGGGTTGTTATATGGAATTTGGATATTGGGAGCGGGATTCCGTGGGCGGCCTGGAATACACATCCCTCAGCAAGGACCTCCAGGTCAATTTGTTGGAAGACGAACAATTCTGGAAAATTCGTACGCTGGCCGACTGGGTCCTCTTCCAGTCTTTGCAGCGCATCTATGCGTATCGGATATCGGATGGCAGTTTTGAAGTAATCCCCTCTGAAGCGTTAAGGGCACAGTTGTTTACGTATCAGGATGCTATTTATTTCCAGGGGGAAGGATCGCTATTCCAACTTGAGAACGGAAAGCCTGTACCCCTGCTGACAACCGAGTCACAGGAATTTGTGTTTGTAGGTGCCGCCAGGATGCAGGGACGGCTTGTATTCATTACTGAGGGCGGAGGATTTTTCGAATTGTCGGGTAGCCGGCTGGTTCCCCGGAAGGAGTTATCCATCCAATCCGAATCCCCTGTAAAAGTGTACAGCTGTATTCAGCTGATGGACGGATCTATTGCCCTCGGCACCATTTCGCAGGGGGTTTTCCTGATCGATGAAACGGGCAGGGTAGTACGCCATATCAACAAGGAGAATGGCCTGAACAATAATACGGTCCTGGCGCTGGAAGAGGACCGGGACGGCAACCTTTGGCTGGGTCTTGATAACGGTATCAGCGTGGTTAACCGGAGTTCGGCCTTCAGCGAATTCAATGATCCGGCAGGACGGCTCGGGGTTGTTTATGCAGCGGCTGTTAATAAGGGGTTTTTGTATCTGGGAACCAATCAGGGCTTGTTTCGACGGGAATTGGAGGCCTCCGGGGATTTTGAATTTATACGGGGTACCGAAGGACAGGTCTGGAGTATTCGGGAGATAGACGGAACCCTGTTTTGCGGTCATAATCAGGGGACGTTTATTGTGCAGCAGGGGAGGGCAGAGCTCATATCGGACCAGCCGGGGACCTGGGATGTGAAGCGCATCCCTGGCAGGGATTCCCTCCTGCTTCAGGGAAATTACCAGGGACTCAGCATCCTGGCCTTTGGGGCCCGCGGCTGGGAGTTCCGAAACGCCCTGACCGGTTTTGATATTTCCAGTAGGTTTTTTGAGTTTACCAGCCAGGGCGAACTTATCGTCAACCACGAATACAAGGGTGTTTATACCCTGGAGACAGACCAAGACTTTAGGGAGGTCTCCATCAAAAATCAACGCCCTCCATGGGGGGTGGGTGCGAGTTTGTTCAAATACAGTGACGGGCTTTATTACGCGACGGATACGGGCATTTATGAATTTTCCGAATCGAGGGGGGAATTCGTGCTGGATTCTGCCAACACAAGGACGCTTATGAACCGAAGCGATAAACCAGTAGGCATTTTGGTGCCAGACCCGTCTGCGGGAAGGCTTTGGGGTTTTGGGAACGGGGCTATCCACTATCTCGATCCGGGGCCCCTGGATGCAGTACCTGTTTTAAAGACAGTGGATGTGCCAGCTGATTTTCGCCCGAACCTCGGAGTGATGGGGTTTGAATGCCTTACCCCTCTGGGCCAGGAGAACTACCTGATCGGACGTTCCAATGGTTTTTTGATTCTCGACCTTACTAAAATCGAGCAAAAGGCCCCGGAGATCAGGATAACCAGGGTTCAAAAAGAAATACATGATCAGCCGTTCCAAAATTTTGCATTGGACGAGA
>CBDUBB010000352.1:0-2880 GCA_965365265.1 uncultured Flavobacteriaceae bacterium | reverse complement strand
GGCACGCTGCCTAGCGGGAGGTTGAGGTTGCGATCCACCAGATTGAGCTTTATGGAACTCAAAGGGTAGAAGGCCCCGGGGCGAAGCCGGTTGGTCTTTATTTCGCCTTTCTGGACACGCTCCACCCATTTGAGGCGCTTGATCCCTGTTCGCTCATACCCGTCATAGGGGTAATCGAAATCGGAGGCGAAAAAACTGCCGAACAATAAGGCGGCGATGACTAGTATTTTACTCATGACTAAAGGGTTGAATTTAAACGGATAGATTTCTTCTGGTTGACTTCAGGGGTAATGGATTGAAGGTATTCAGAGCTCAGGGCTCCCTTGTTTTCCACAAACGGCCTTACCTGGAACAGCCAGATCTTGTTGTCTTTGAAGCCCAGCTCCACATCATAGGGACCTTCGATCCCCCGGCGCTTCATGGTGTTGATCAGTTCCTTGCTAAAGGCGTTAACCTTCCGGATCCGGTCCTCTCCCAGGATCGGCTTTTCCAGGGAGGTTCCCAGGACCTCGGTGCCCCCCGAGGGGAGCAGGCTGTTGTAATAGAGTTCGCGGGAAGGAGCGATCAGCTGATGGGCCCCGTCTTTGCGGATAGCCCATGTTTCGGCCAATTGACCCTCTACAGCCCCACCGACCCCGCGGCTCATGGCCACGGTGATCTCGTCCGTCCTTCCGGAGCTGACCCCCTTGGTGATCATAACTCCGGAACAATCGTTGTTCACCCCGGGGATGACCACGATGGAAGGATAGACGTTCTCCGGGTTGTTGAGGTATTTCTGACGCCAGCGGTAACTCCTGTCGGAGAAAGGCGAGGCCCATACTTTTTTGATCCCCGCGATGATCTCCTCCCGTTTCAGGATATTGAACAGGGTGAGGTTTAATCCCGCCCCTGTAAAGCTGGCGAGGTCCTCCATGTTGGTATCGCTCCTCAGGAAAACTGGTTGCTGACCTATGGGCTTGCCCAGGATGCCGGTAAAGGAATCTTCCAGATCCTTTACAAAGCTTTCAAGCATGGGCATCTCGATGATCATCTCACTGAGTTTGGCAAACTGGGCCAGTTGGAATTTCTCCACTTCGGCATCCGGGCTACCTTCGGATTTCATTTTCCTGGCGGTGGCGTAAATATTAGTGAGGAATCCCCAGTAGGTCTGGTTCCCCCCGCTGATCTGCTGATCCAAATGTGCCCGGAAAATCCCAAAGGGGATTACGAAGCCGTCCACCACGTGGTCGGGGAAGTTCTTTTTGAGCTCTCCCAGGTTGGCTGCCTTAGGGCCACACACGGCGCCCGATGAACTGGCTTCCACCTCGGTGAGGTTCAGGATGGTAGTCTGGTCCAGCCGTATCTTGTCAACAGGCACTTCAATCATTTCTTCGCTTCTGACTTCCTCTTTGAAAAGCGCTTTTTCCTCAGGGGTCATCTCGGACTCCTTTTTCAGAATGACCGTACCCTTGTTGGAAACCGCATAGAAAACTCGTTGCCCGTTGTACTTCTTCAGCTCCTGAAGGTTGTTGTCTGAAATCGACGCGTTGGGGATACCAAGGTTCCGCGCCAGCAACTGCAGGTGGGAAACCAGGTTCCCTTCCGCGATGTTAAGGATACCACCTACAGGCCTGAGATCCGAGGGCGGGCGCTGGAATACATAGATGTTCTCTGGTTTTACATCCAGGTTCTCCAGGTTCCCTTCCACCACCACCAGTTCCCCGTAGGCATAACCCGGGTTCAGTCCGTGGACCTGGCTGGAATTGCTGACGTCCATCACCTCGTTCCGTAGATTTTCCTGATCGGTAATGAAACTGCCCAGCTTACCAAGCTGGTTCCCGAGGTAGAGCGCTACGGATCCGCGGATGCGGTCGTCTAAAAAAGCGGCTGCCATAGGCTCAAACTCCTTGAAGCGATTCACGTCCTCATCGAATACGGCCTTGTTGTAGCTCGTTCCCCAGTTCAACTGGTTCCTGGCGGCCTGCGCAATGGAATTGAGCTCCTCAAGGGTGATATTCCCGGAGTCGTTGTAATTCAGGTCTCCCCGTATCTGGTTCCATTCCCAGAGTTCCGTATACCCGGAGGCCGCGGAGGCCATACTGAGCTGGCATACATCATCCAGCAGGGATTTGAGGTTTGCCGGCTGGCGCTCGGCAACGGCCCGTACTATCAGGGACTCGAGTTTCAGGGAAAGGTCGAGCAGGGCCAGTTTGCCAGCGGCTGATGATTCCGAATGAATGTTTTCCCGTATGCTCCACATGGCCTCGGCGGCATACTGGATCTGGTTGGCAGCAGTGCCTGAACTCAGCTTGTCAATTTCGGCAGACAGCCGGTTCTTCAGAGAGGAATCCGTCACCTGCGATAACCCGGCTTTCAGGTCGTCGATTTTGACCGGGGCGAAAAATTCCTCCATGGTCTGCAGCAGGTCGCCGAAATCCTGATTGAGGGAGGCGGAAAGATTTGAGGCGTTTTCCCGCTGGAATTCTCTGACGGCCTCAATATCGGACCGGGTGGGTTGTCCATGGATCTTGATTCTAAGGTTTTGAAAACGCGGGTAAGCATCTGCAATCGCCTTGGACTGGCTCCTCATCAACTGGGCCACATTGTCGTCCCCGGAGTGCGGGATATCCTTTACCGCCTGCCGGACCAGGTAGAAGTCCTTTTCCAGGACGCCCGGTTTATCCAGGAGCCAAAGGAAAAAGTTTTTGCCCCATTCGGTTTCATCCTCCGATTGAATGTGCCCCCTGTAGAACTGGGCCCTCCTATTGATCCATCCGTCATCCACGGATTTGAGATATTTCTCAAGCATATATTGCTTCAAACGGGACTGGTCATTGTCCGCATCCCAGAATGCCTCCTTGTCGGTTGATGCCAGGATCTGGCCCAGAAAGATGTGGCTGG
>CBDUBB010000351.1:0-2885 GCA_965365265.1 uncultured Flavobacteriaceae bacterium | reverse complement strand
GCATCCCACGCTGGACCGGATCACATTCGGGTTGTAGAGATCTCCTTTGGGGTCAGCTATAATGACCGCATCGAGGCCTGCCGCATCTGCGGTGCGCAACAGGGCACCGATATTACCAGGTTTTTCCGGAGCCTCGGCCACGAGAAGCAGGGGTGCCTCCGGGGAGAGAACGAGGTCTTCCAGGCGGTGCTCTTTGGAGTACATAAGACCAATGACCCCTTCTGTTTTACCCCTGTAGGCCAGGTGGCGATAAACCTCCGGGCTCAGGCTCACCAGGGGACAGCCTCCAAGACCCGGAATACTGCGAAGCGTCGCTTCCGGGAGGATATCCGGGCAGAAGTACAGTTTATCGGGGCGGTACCCGCCTTCCAGTGCCAGCCCCAGTTCCCGAAGTCCCTCCATGACAAACCTGCCGGCTTTGCGACGGTCCCTGGATTTACGGCTCCAGTGTTCCAGTTGGCGTATCTCCGGATTCTGTGTGCTGCTGATATGTTTCAGTTCCCCCATAACCACCAAAAAACGGGACAGTTTCCTGCCCCGTTTTCAAAGATAGTACTCTTAACGATTACTCCCGGGCGTATTTGCCCATGTACCGTTTCCACAATTCGGTCTGGTGTGTTTCAAGGGATAGTTCTCTTCCATCGATAAAGGCATGGGTCAACTGATTGCCACGCATGTCCAGCGCGTCACCCTCTGAGATAAACAAGGTGGCGCTTTTCCCTTTTTCCAGGGTCCCGTACCGATCGTCAATTCCCAGGATTTTAGCTGTGTTCCCTGTGATCAGTTTCAGGGCTTCCTCTTTTTCCATGCCCTGTCCGACTACCTGCCCGGCGTAGAAGGGGAGGTTCCGGGTCTGGAAGTTGGAGGCATCGGCGTTCTGAATCCCCACCAGTATCCCTGCATCCGATAGCATTCTGGGAAGGCGGTATGGGAGGTCGTATTCATCGTCGTTCAGGTTTGGCAACGTATGTGTATAGTTGACCAGTACAGGGATCTCATGTTCTTTGAGGAACTCCGTGATCTTGTAGGCCTGATACCCTCCAACCAATACAATTTCTTTGATTCCGGCCTCTTTCATGCTGCTGACCCCATCGATGATTTCACGTTCGCCGTCTGCATATACGTACAGGGTTTTGCTGCCGTCGAAAAGGCCCTGCATGGCTTGAAATGCCGGGTTTTGTTCGGTTGCAGGCCCTGCCCCGTAGGCTTTGGCATTCCTGACAAAGCGCAGCACTTCTTCCTGCTGGTCCCCGTACTCCTTGTTGGGCTGGTACCCCCTGGGTTCCCCTGCCCACCAGCGTCCACGCCTGAAGGTGGACGGCCAGCGAAGGTGGATGCCATCGTCTTCTTTTACAATGGCATCCTCCCAGTTCCATGCATCGAACTGAACGATGGAGGACGTACCTGAGATCCGACCGCCCTGGGGGGCGATCTGGCCCAGGAGGACCCCGTTCGGCCGCAGGCTTTCCACCACCTGTGACTCGGCATTGTAGGCGATGATGCTGCGGACATGGGGGATGAGCGTCCCGATTTCATCCTGATCATCAGTAGCGCGTACGGCATTGATCTCGATCAACCCTAGTGACTTTCCGGGCGCGATAAACCCGGGGTAGACGTGGTGGCCACTGGCGTCGATCACCCGGCCTTCTCCCGGTAACCCGGCTCCCAAAGCGGTAATGATTCCCTCCCTGAAGGTGATGGTGCCATTTTCAACCACCTGTCCATTTCCCAGATGCAACGTGGCTCCTGTGATGCTGATGGTCTCTTCTTGTGGTGGGGCCGGTGTCTGCTGTGCCCATCCCGGGGACAGGCTGAAAAGCAGAAGAACGGCCAGGAATATATAGGATTTCATATGAATTGTTTTTGCTTGCATGATTTACAGACTGTTACAGTGAAAGACCCTTTTCTGGCGTTGGCGCGGGGTCCTCATGTTCGCCCCCCCTTCCTTTTCTTTCAGCATCATGTTGATGAGTCGGGCCCGCTCATCGGCCATTTGACGCCGCAATTCGGCATCCTGTTCCCTGCTGAAGAAAGGTACCCCTTCTATATAGGTGGTTTCTGCCACGGCATAAACGGACAATGGATGGTCCGTCCAGAGCACCAGGTCTGCATCTTTTCCAACTTTGATACTGCCAACCCGGTCGTCGATATGCAACAATTTAGCGGGATTGAGGGTTACCGTTTTCCAGGCCTCCTCCTCAGTAAGCCCACCGTACTTGATGGTCTTTGCGGCTTCCTGGTTCAGTCTGCGGGACATTTCACCGTCGTCGCTGTTGATGGCAACCGTTACCCCCTGGCTATGCATGATGGCCGCATTATAGGGGATGGCGTCCTTAACTTCATACTTATAGGCCCACCAGTCACTGAAGGTGGAACCGCCAACCCCGTGGTCGGCCATTTTGTCCGCCACCTTGTATCCTTCCAGGATATGGGTGAAGGTGTTTACCTTGAAGCCCATTTTATCGGCAACCTTCATCAGCATATTGATTTCGCTTTGAACATAGGAATGGCAGCTGATAAAGCGCTCCCCTCTCAGAATTTCGGCCAGCACCTCCATTTCCTCATCGTACCGGAAGGGTTTGCCGGAATCTTTAAGGGCCTGGTATTCCTTGGCGCGCTGGAAATAGTTCATAAAGACCTGTTCCACACCCATCCGGGTTTGAGGGAACCTGCTAAAACTCTGCCAGTTGGATTGTTTTACGTTTTCCCCAAGGGCGAATTTGATGAATTTGGGCATGTCCGTATAAAGCATTTCTCCGGCACCTTTGCCCCATTTAAGCTTGAATATCGCCGACCGGCCTCCGATCGGGTTGGCCGATCCGTGGAGCAACTGTACCGTGGTGACACCTCCGCCGAGATTTCGGTAGATGTTGATGTCTTCCGGA
>CBDUBB010000350.1:0-2890 GCA_965365265.1 uncultured Flavobacteriaceae bacterium | reverse complement strand
CTACCCGGGAACCCCATAATTAAAACCGGTGGTGACCAGGCCATCCCGGCAATCTCAGCAGCTCCCTGGGGCAGTGCCCTGGTTTGCCTGATCTCCTATGCCTACATCCGCATGCTCGGATCCGAAGGCCTAACCGAGGCTACGCGTATCGCCATCCTCAATGCAAACTACCTGAAAGAACGACTGGAAGATGCCTACCCAATCCTCTACACGGGGGAGATGGGCCGGGCTGCCCACGAAATGATCATCGACTGCCGCCCGTTCAAGAAATACGGAGTCGAAGTCACTGATATTGCCAAAAGACTTATGGATTATGGGTTCCACGCACCCACCGTATCCTTTCCGGTGGCTGGCACCATGATGATAGAGCCTACCGAAAGTGAAAGTCTGGAGGAACTGGACCGGTTCTGTGAGGCGCTGTTGAGCATTCGTCGGGAAATCGATGAATCCACGGAAGAATCGCCTAACCTGTTGTTGAAAAACGCTCCGCATACAGCAGAAATGATCACAGCGGATCAGTGGGAATTCCCTTACAGCAGACAGAAAGCCGCGTTCCCGCTGCCCTATGTTTCAGAAAACAAATTCTGGCCGAGTGTCCGGCGGGTAGACGATGCCTACGGAGACCGCAACCTTATCTGTACCTGCGATCCCATCGAGGCCTATATGGAGTCGGCTGAATAAGAACCAGGGCCCGCACAGGATGCGGGCCTTTATGCTTTAGCATGTATACGCATTACCCTGAGAAGCGATACCGCCTGACCCTTGAATTTCTGCAAAAACACGTGGAAACCAGGGAGAAAATCCTGGACCTCGGGGTACCAAACCCGTTTTCAGAAATCATGTTGGAAGAGGGATTTCAGGTGGCAAATACCCAGGGAGAGGATCTGGACCTCAATCTCGAGGCCGTGCGCCAAACGGATGCCGAAGTGGTAACTGCCTTTGAAATCCTGGAACACCTGGTCGCTCCGTTTAATGTACTACAGGCCATCCCCTGCAACAAATTGCTGGCCAGCATCCCCCTCCGGCTTTGGTTTGCCCGGGCCTACCGCTCAAAAACCGATCCCTGGGACCGCCATTTCCACGAATTCGAAGACTGGCAATTCGACTGGTTGCTGGAGAAGGCCGGATGGGAGGTAAAAGACCGGCTTCAGTGGGCACACCCTGTTGGGAAAATTGGCATCCGTCCGCTACTGAGGCGGTTTACGCCGAGGTACTATCTCGTATACGCAGAACGCACATCTTAAGCAGCGGTTCCTGTATCTTTACGCATATTTACACCCATGGACTCCAAAGAAGCGAGGATACTGATCGTCATGCCCGTGCACAACGAGGCTTCCCATATTCGTGCCTGCCTGGATTCTTTTGTACATCAGACCCGAACCCCTGATGTCCTTAGGGTAGTCGATGACCACAGCACGGATGGCACAGCAGCCATTATCAGAGAGTTCGCTTCCAAGCATTCGTGGATCCAGGTTGTAGCCCGGAAATCCACCCCCAGGCGCCAGCCAGGGGCCAAAGTGGTGGAGGCCTTCCTGGCCGGCCTTCCAGAAAACTGGGAACAGTTTGACTACCTCGGGAAATTCGACGGGGACATCGTCCTGCCCCCTGACTATCTGGAAAACATCCTGAAAACCTTCGCCTCAAGGCCTAACCTGGGTATGAGCTCCGGCCTGCTGTACACAGAACAAGAGGGAGCGTGGCTCTATGAGCCGATTTCAGACAAATCTCATGTCCGGGGACCGGTAAAATGCTACAGCAGGAGTTGTTACCAGGCTATCGGGGGGCTTCGGCCCTTCATAGGCTGGGATACGGCCGATGTATTGCTGGCCCGGTTCCATGGTTTTGAAACCGAAACAAGGCCCGACCTGATCGTAAAGCATCTGAGGCCCACTGGCAGGGGGTATTCTGCGCGTAATGCTGGTTTACAGGGCCTTGCCCTGTACAACCTTCGATATGGCTGGCTACTCAGTGGGATCGCAGCCGTCAAAATGGCCCTGACCCGAAAAGCCCCCCTGCTCCCATGGCATGCCCTGGGTGCCTATTTCAAAGCTTACATCAGCGGAAAACCCCGGATGCTGACCCGGGAGCAGGGCCACTTCGCCCGCAAATGGCGCTGGGCGGGGATTTACAGCCGTCTATTTAAGGGCTTCGGAAACCGGTAGGCCCGTCGCCCCATTGGGATAGGCGGTTCCCAGCAGGACGGCCAGGGTCGGCGCGATATCCCTTATATAGGTCCTCCGGGTGAGCGTCCCTTTCCGAATGCCCTTCCCATAAAAAATAAGGGGGACATGGGTATCGTAGATATAAGGCGACCCATGGGTTGAACCGGTGGCTGAATAAGCCGGCATAGCCGGGGCCGGCACTATGAGCACATCCCCGGAGCGCTTTTGGTGATAGCCGTTCTGCAAGATCGCGGCCATCCCTTCCGTGTATTCCGTATTCCACATCTGGTAGGCAGTGTACACTTCCTGAATCCCCTCATACCCAAGCAACTCTGCAGCAAGGGTTTCCTGAACCTCCCTGGGTGAGAGGTCGAGGCTGCGCAACACCTGGTGATCCAGAAAAACCTGGGAATTTGAGAATGCCCGGACAATACCGGTATTCCCATAGCGAAACTGTACAAAGTCCCTGAATTTACTTCCAATTTCCCCGGTATTCCGGTAGCCAGCCGGGATCTTGAGGTCCTGCAGGTACGAAGGCACATGTCCCGCCCCGTGGTCGGCGGTCAGGAAGAGGGTGTATTCGCCCTCCCCCACCTCGCGGTCAAGGAAATCCAGGAGACGGGCGAGGTCCTGATCCAGGCGCAGGTAGGTGTCCTGTACCTCCTTGGAGTTGACCCCGAATTTATGACCGACGTAATCGGTACTTGAAAAACTTATGGAAAGAAAAT
>CBDUBB010000349.1:0-2912 GCA_965365265.1 uncultured Flavobacteriaceae bacterium | reverse complement strand
CTGCCGGCTTTAAAAATGCCATTATCGCAAAAGACCCTCCCAGCGTGGAGGAGGATCCCGACTGGTCTCCGGAGGATGTGCGCTATTCGGTTGTGCGGTACCTCGCCTCCCCGATCCCAAATGCGAACGGGCCCCATGTCAGTGATCCACGGAGTGGGGAAATTCTGGAGTCAGACATCAACTGGTACCACAACGTAATGAGCCTGCTGCGCAACTGGTTTTTTGTGCAGACGGCAGCCATCAACCCGGATGCGAGAAACGTGGAATTCGACGATGAGGTCATGGGACGCCTTATCCGGTTTGTCTCCTCTCATGAAGTAGGACATACCCTTGGCCTGCCCCACAACATGGGGAGCAGCGTGGCCTACCCGGTAGATTCCCTGCGTTCGGCCTCCTTCACCAAAAAATATGGGACTGCGCCTTCCATTATGGACTACGCCCGTTTCAACTACGTGGCCCAACCCGGGGATGAAGGGGTTGCCCTGATGCCCAACATCGGCATCTACGACAAATACGCGATCCGATGGGGGTACCGGCCTCTCCCGGACAAATCAGCCGAGGAGGAGAAACCCATCCTTGACCAGTGGATCCTGGAACACGCGGGAGATCCGCTATACCGTTTCGGACATCAGCAGGCAGGAGACGTGGTGGATCCGAGCTCCCAAACCGAAGACCTGGGAGACGACGCGGTCAAGGCCAGTACCTACGGGATCATGAACCTGAAGCGCATCGTTCCCAATCTGGAGACCTGGACGGCCGAAAAAGGAAAAAACTACGACGATCTTTCAGAAATGTACGGGCAGGTGATCGGTCAGTTCAACCGCTATATGGGGCATGTTTCCAACAATATCGGTGGGGTTTACGAGCATTACAAGACCTATGACCAGGAGGGGGCCGTTTACACCCATGTGGACAAGGCACATCAGGAAAAATGCATGGCCTTCCTGCAGGAGGAACTCTTCAGCACTCCGGAGTGGTTGCTGGACACGGGAATCTTTGGAAAAATCGAATATTCCGGGGCCATAGAGCGCATTCGTGCCCTTCAGGTTCGTACCCTGAACCGGATGCTAAGCCTCGGCAAGCTGGCACGCCTGATCGAAAATGAAGCCCTGAACGGGAAAGAGGCATACAGCCTGCTGGAGATGATGGAAGACCTCCGAAAGGGTATCTGGTCCGAACTGAGGACAGGGCGGGCTATCGATACCTACCGGAGAAATCTGCAAAAGGCACACGTTGAACGGCTCGCATATCTCCTGACAGCGGAAAGCCAGCGCAAGGTCCCCGATTTTGGAGGCTACCGGAAATCCACGGCAGTGACCACAAGCCAATCCGACATCCCCTCCATCGCACGGGCTGAGCTAAGGCGGATCCAGCGCGATGCGCGGTCTGGGGCCGGAAGGACCTCTGATGCCATGTCGCGTTACCACCTGCAGGATGTGGTGGATCGGATCGATGAAATCCTGGACCCGAGCTAGGGGGCCAGGGGATAAACTACCGGATTTACCGGTGTTTGGTATACAAAAGGGCTCGCGACTTACGCGGGCCTTTTTCTTTTTCTACAGAATCCGGAAATTTCACCACAAGAACCGGTCTGCTCACAACATTCGGTTAAAAAGCGGCAAATCATTTCCTAATTTGTAGTTGCAAATAAACCCAAGGTCATGAACTATAAACTCAAAAGCCTTATCTACCTTTTCGCCTTCATTCTGAGCGCCCTGATCTATTATCAGGTGGAGTACAGTGAACATTCCGAAAAAAACAACCTGCCTGAACTCACCCTGGAACAATCCCAGGAAGTCCCGGGAAAGAAGCAGGCCGTCCTCTGAAGATACCTTTGCCAGTTGCCTTTGCACCAATCCTTTTAAGGGTTCTGAAATAGGGTTTGATGTTAACGAACTCACAATTCAACACCACCTTTTAAACCCTTTCCCGAAATGTGATTCTAAGAGTATAGAAACATAATTCAGAATCACATGAAAAAGATAGTAACCCTCGGTCTGCTCCTGCTTACGGTTGGGGCAATGGCCCAGAACTCCCCCCACAGAGGGGAAATGCACAAGGCGCATAAAGAACTCTCCCCTGAACAACGGGCTACCCTCCAGTCCAAAAAAATGGTTTTGGCCCTGGAACTCGATGCCCAACAACAAAAGCAGGTGGAATCGCTGTTGAAAGAACGGTTCGAAACCCGCGCAAAAATGCGTGATAGCCACAGGGAAGCCGCCAGAGATTCATCCAATAGACGATCTCCTGAGGAGCGCTTCACCCTCATGAACGCCCATCTCGACCAGGAAATAGCCTTTCAAAATCAGATGAAAAACATCCTGAATGAATCTCAATTTGATCAGTGGAAAAAAAGGCACAATGCCAAAAAAAGGGGCCATCACAAAAGGCGGAAGGAACACCGGCAGGGAAAGGCCATGCACAAAGCACATTAGCAATAATAAAAAACAGGGCGTGAAGCCCTGTTTTTTTATACTATACCCGACTCCCAAACGTTATGGTACAAAACCCGGTCATGAGAAATACCTTAATGCTCGTAGTACTGCTTGCCGGCACCTATGGATTTGCCCAGGAGCAGCCTCATATCAGCCCTGCTTCTGAAAAGGCCGGCAACAAAGCTGGTACCTGGGAGGTCCCTGCGAATACAGAAGACACTATCCTCCATAGAATGGCGGAGGAAAACACCGAATATCTGACAAAACGCTACCAAATCGAAGCGCCACAGAAAAAGAAACAGATCTATGAGGCGTACAGGAATTACCTGTTGGCAGAGCAACGTGACAAGCCTCAGGGTGATAAATCCCAGGGGCACCCATATAATGAAGAAGGCTCCATCGCCCTGAAACAGCTCCGTACTAGGCTAAAGGCAATTACGGGCATGGAGTTGGACCCCTCCCTTCCTCGTTAGTTAA
>CBDUBB010000348.1:0-2921 GCA_965365265.1 uncultured Flavobacteriaceae bacterium | reverse complement strand
CAGGGGGGTATTTGGGTTGTTCCCGGCCAACACAACCGGGGATGACATAGTAGTCAGTACGATTGACGGGCAATCCCATACCTTCCGTACCCTCCGGCAGCAGGGACGTAAGCGGGAGGGGGTCCCCAACCTTGCCCTTTCCGATTTCATCGCTCCGGCCACCTCAGGTCTTCAGGACTACATAGGCTGTTTTTGTGTTACCGCCGGCCTGGGGGCAGATGAACTGGCCGCGGAATACACTGGTAAACTGGACGATTACGGAAGCATTATGGTCAAGGCCCTGGCAGATCGCCTGGCGGAGGCCTTTGCAGAGTACCTGCACAGGGAGATCCGCGTCCGGTACTGGGGGTATGCTCCGGGGGAGCAGCTGGACAACGAAGACCTGATCCGCGAGGCCTACAAGGGAATCCGTCCCGCCCCGGGATACCCTGCCTGCCCGGATCACCTGGAAAAAAAGACCATCTGGCAGCTCCTGGATGTGGAAGAGCGGATAGGCGTTCGGCTCACCGAAAGCCTTGCGATGTGGCCTGCCGCCAGTGTCAGCGGCTATTATTTCGCCCACCCGAGGGCTACCTACTTCGGACTGGGCAAGATTCGTCAGGACCAGCTGGAAGACTATGCCCGGAGAAAGGGGATTCCCATCGAAGAGGCAGAAAAGTGGCTGGCCCCCCACCTGGCAACGGAATAACGAACCCCCGCTATGAAAACAAGTGCCTTAATTTTGTACTCATGAAAGTAACCGAACATATAGAAAGGGCTGGTGAAACCCTCTTTTCCTTTGAGGTGATCCCTCCGGTGAAAGGAAAGAATATCGAAGAGCTGTACCAGAACATCGATCCGCTGATGGAGTTCAAGCCACCCTTTATAGATGTGACTACCTCCAGGGAGGAATACGTGTATATCGACCGGGACGGACTGCTCGATAAAAAACGGACCCGGATGCGGCCCGGAACCCTTGGGATTTGTGCGGCCATAAAGCACAAATACGATGTGGATACCATTCCGCATGTCCTCTGTGGGGGCTTTACCAGGGAGGAGACCGAGTACCTGCTGGTGGATTGTCAGTATCTGGGTATTGATAACGTGATGGCCCTGAGGGGCGATGCCATGAAGGAGGAGAAATATTTTAGCCCCACCAGGGGAGGACATACCTATGCCTCAGACCTGGTGCAGCAAATCGCAGATCTGAACAGGGGGGTCTACCTGCACGAAGTGGTGGAAACCGATCAGGGTTCCGATTTCTGTATCGGGGTGGCGGGATATCCCGAAAAACACATGGAGGCCCCCTCCCTGAAGACGGATCTGAAATGGTTAAAGCATAAGGTGGACCTGGGGGCGGATTACGTGGTCACCCAGATGTTTTTCGACAACCGAAAGTATTTTGATTTCGTTGAAAAGGCCCGGGAGATGGGTATTGAGGTCCCCATCCTACCCGGCATAAAGCCCATCGCCGTCAAAAAACACCTGCAGCTGCTGCCTCAGGTTTTCCGCACGGACCTTCCAGAGGACCTGATCGAGGCGGTGATGGCCTGCAGGAATAACCGCGAGGTCAGGCAGGTGGGCATCGAATGGGCCATCGGGCAGTCCAGGGAACTAAAGGCCGCGGGCGTACCGGTCCTTCATTTTTATTCTATGGGGAAATCCGATAACATCAGAGCCATTGCCGAGGCCGTATTCTGAGTGAGGGTCTTCAGATGGATCCGGACAATACACCAAAAGTCCTACCTTTATCCCCGATGAAAAAAGGGTTCTCCTTCATCCTTTGTGTCCTCCTCTGGGTACCGGCCCTTCTCGGACAGGAAAGTACTCCGGTCCGGAATCTGGACCTGAATCCCTTTTACGGTTCTGTTCTGCTGCACAACCCGGATATCTCACACCTGATCCGGGCCCATCCGGCGGGTTTTATCCTCGCCCTGAACCGAAAGACCTTTGGGCAGGAGGCCTGGGAAGAACGCTACGGGTACCCGGACCAGGGGGTTTCCTTTATCTATCAGCATATGGGGACCCGGACCCTTGGGGACAACCTCGGGCTTTACCTTCATTACAACTTCTATCTCTGGAATCGGAACCTGCAGCTTCGCATCGGTCAGGGAATCGCCTTTAATACCAACCCGTACGATCGTGAGGAAAATTTCAGGAACAACGCCTATGGCAGCCATCTTATGAGCTCCACTTACCTGATGTTCCAGTACCACCGGGAACGCATTTGGAACAGGCTTGGACTTAAGGCGGGAATTACCCTCGTTCATTACTCCAATGCAAATGTCCGGGCACCGAATACCTCCACCAACACCCTTGGGCTTACCGCCGGGCTTATCTATGAACTGGATCCGGTTCCCGATGGGGGATATACCTATAGGAGCTGGCCCCGCACCCCGGTAAAAGAAGGCGTCAAACTAAACCTGGTATTTCGTTCGGGTATCAATGAAAGCGATGTGGTGGGGTCCGGTCAATTCCCGTTTTACATCTTTTCCGCCTATGCTGACAAGCGGCTCGGGCAGTTGAGTGCTATCCACCTGGGGGCAGAGGTGTATTACTCCAACTTCCTCAAGGAACTGATCCGCTTCCAGTCGAATTCCTTCCCGGAACTGAACGTATCCCCGGATGCGGACTTTAAAAGGGTCGGACTCATGGTGGGGCATGAACTCTTTATCAACCGGCTCAGCGTTCTGGCACAGCTGGGATACTATGTGTATTACCCCTTCGATTTTGAGGGGCGGGTCTATAACAGGGTTGGGATCAAACGGTATTTCGGAACGAAGTGGTTCGGCGCTATCAGCCTGAAATCTCACGGGGCCAAGGCAGAGGCTATCGAATTTGGAATTGGCCTGCGACTATAAAAAGATGACGGGATGAAAAGACCACTGATAACATTGATGATTTTCCTTTGTTGAAAGTTAGGTTGTTAGAGTTTACACCAC
>CBDUBB010000347.1:0-2925 GCA_965365265.1 uncultured Flavobacteriaceae bacterium | reverse complement strand
TTCTGACATGTGACTGGAGTTCAGACGTGTGCTCTTCCGATCTGCGGAAGGCGCTTTCAAGCGGCCCGTAGACCATCGGGTGATAATCCGAAACCGGTACCTCCGCCCTGAAAAAGACCACCAGGGTCACCAGGACGGCAAACCCCCCCAGAAAAAGGGCGTAATAACGGAATTCCTCATCCTTCAGGACCTTCTGCACCTTCCCCTTGAATGCGAAATAGCTCAACACGAAATTGGTACCCGCCAAAAACATAAACAGTATGATAATGTACTGTATAAGGGGCTGGTCGTTCCAGTAGGCAATACTGGCGTTCTTGGTTGAGAACCCACCCGTGGAAAGGGTGGACAGGGCATGGTTTAAGGCGTCAAAGAGGGACATCCCTGCGAGCTTGAGCAAGAGGGTCTCTGCCAGCGTATAGCCCAGATAGATGAACCAGAGACGCTTGGCCGTATCAGTGATCCTGGGGTGGAGCTTGTCTCCTCCCGGCCCGGGTGCCTCGGCCGCAAACAACTGCATGCCCCCGATCCCGAGCAACGGCAGGATGGCGATCGCCAGGACGATGATACCCATCCCCCCAATCCAGTGGGTGAGGCTCCTCCAGAAAAGGATGCCCTCGGGAAGGGATTCAATATCCTCCAGAATGGAAGCCCCGGTGGTCGTATACCCTGACATGGTTTCGAAAAAGGCATTGGTCAGGCTCGGGATGGCCCCGGAGAGGATGTAGGGAAGAACCCCGGAAGCAGACATAATGATCCAGCCGAAGGCCACAATGATATACCCCTCCTTACGCTTTACCTCTTTCTTGTGACCCCGGGTAAAAAACATGGCCAGGGTACCCACAAAAAGGGTCGTAATGGCGCCCAGGCTGATCCCAAAAGTGGCCCCGTCCCCGTACAAACCGCTCACCAGGGCCGCCAGGAGCATGAACCCGCCGTTGAACAACAACAGCACGCCCATCAGATGAATGATGATTCTGGAGTTTAGGGCCATCTTACAGAAATAGCTTTTCGATACGCGGGATCGCACTGGGGAGACAACAAACCACCACCCGGTCTCCCTCCTGTATCCTGAAATCCCCCAGGGCAATTATCCCCTTTCCCTGCCGGATCACCCCGCCGATACTGGCCTCTCTGGGAAAATCCAGCTCCCGGATGAGTTCCCCGTTTACCTCAGAAGAAGCTTTTACGACGAATTCCAGGATTTCAGCATTCAGGTTGTTCAGGCGGGTCAGGGCCCCCACTTCCCCTTTGCGGACATAGCGGAAAATGTTGTTCGCCGCAAGGAGTTTCTTGTTGATCAGCGTATCCACCCCTATAGAATGGGAAATCTGGAAATAGTCCATGTTTTCCACCAGGGCGATCGTTTTCTTGATATGCTTTGACTTGGCGACCAGGCAGGACATGATGTTGGTCTCGGAGTTCCCGGTTACAGCGATGAAGGCATCCATGGATTCAAGGCTTTCCTCCTCCAGCAACTCGACGTTGCGGCAGTCCCCATTGATCACCAGAGCATTGGGGAGCATATCCGCAATCTCAAAGGCCTTGTTCTTGTCCTTTTCGATGATCTTAACGTTGAAACGCTGCTCGCACAGGTCCCGGGCCGCCTTGGTTCCCACCTTGCTGCCTCCCAGGATCATCACGTTCCGAATTTCCTCTTTTTTCTTGCCTGTCAGCTTGTAGAGCTCATCCACCCCCTTTCGGTCGGTGATGAAATATACCTGATCTTCCTCTTTGAACTCCGTATTCCCCCTGGGTATCAGGGTAAACTGCGTTCCCCTGCGCTGCAGGGCGATGGGCATGAAATGGAGTTCTGGAAAGATCTGTGCCGCCTCCTGTACCGTTTTGCCCACGAAAGGAGCCCCGGCCGGCAGGGAGACCCCTACCATAATCAGGAGCCCTTCCTCAAACTCGTAGGTGTCGTTAAATGCAGACTGGCTCAACAGCAATTTGATTTCGGTGGCAGCCAGTTCTTCAGGGGATATCAGCTCGTCGATCCCCATTTCTGAAAACTTGATCAGGTCCTTGTAATCCAGGAATTCCGTATTGGAAATCCGGGCTATGGTCTTTTTGGAGCCCAGCTGCTTGGCGAGCAGGCACAGGGTAATGTTGGTGGTCTCCGAAGAGGTTACCCCTATCACCAGATCAGATTGACTCACCTGGGCCTCGTTCAAAATGGAAATGCTGGTGGCATCCCCCTTGAGCACCCGAATATCCAGATGGCTCTCCGCATAGGAGAGACTCTCCTTATCGCTGTCGATCAGGGTAATATCCTGAGATTCGTATGAAAGTAATTTTGCAAGATGAAAGCCTACCTCTCCTGCCCCGGCGATGATAATTTTCATTCAGTATAGCATTGATTCGGGCAAATTCAGGCCGTAGCCAAATGAAGTTCTGCGGTCGCGGCCCGGTGGCAGCCCGTTTCATCGGACTGTGGGACAAAATTACGGATTTTTCTATTTCCCCGTGTATTCCGGGAACTTCAAAAGAACAAAAGAGGGTGAAAGGGGTGGGGCGGATCAGGGCGAGTCCTTATCTTTGCGCCCTAAGAATGATGCCATGGGCAAGCAAATCCTGCCATACAAAGATTCTGACCTGAATAAAAAGGAACAGGTTCGCCAAATGTTCGATACGATTTCCGGGAATTACGACGGGTTGAACCGCCTGATCACCTTTGGCACAGATATTCGCTGGAGGAAACGGCTGATACGCCTGGTGAGCGACCACAATCCGGAATCCATCCTGGATATCGCAACCGGGACTGGGGACCTCGCCCTGGCCTTTGCCCATACCCCGGCACAGAAGATCGTGGGGCTGGACCTCTCCCCGGGCATGCTGGAGATCGGACAAAACAAAGTGGTAAAACAGGACCTGCAGGAAAAGGTGCAAATGGTCCTGGGAGACAGTGAGGCGCTCGAGTTCCCCGAT
>CBDUBB010000346.1:0-2937 GCA_965365265.1 uncultured Flavobacteriaceae bacterium | reverse complement strand
TGTAAGCAGCGCACTGCCCAGTCCCTGCCCCCGGGCCGATTCCGTTACGATAAGATCTTCCAGATGAATTACCAGCCCCTTCCAGGTAGAATACCGCGGGTAACACAGGGCCATCCCCTGGACGCGGCCCTCGGCAACCCCAACAAAACATGTAAATCTGGGCGTCTGGTCAAATCCATCGCGCACCAGGTCTTCCCGGGTCAGTTCCACTGCATCCGGTTCCCTTTCAAAAATTGCCAGTTCCCGGATCAACTCCAGGACCTCGTCCATATCTTCCGGTGTCGCCGGCCTTACTTCGAGATTATTCATTTGTTACAAATAAAACAATTAGTTATATAAATTAGAAACGCTTTCCGTGCGAAATCGTTTTAGTTTCACAAATTAAACGATATTTGTGGGTATCAATACGCAACCTGTCCCAATGCAGCGAAAAACCAAGACCCTGGGGGAATTTATCATTGAGAACCAGGCCGAATTCAAATTCTCGTCCGGAGAACTTTCCAAACTCATAAATGCCATACGCCTTGCCGCCAAGGTGGTCAACCACGAAGTCAATAAAGCAGGGCTTGTGGACATCTTAGGGTCGGCAGGGGATACCAACGTGCAGGGTGAACACCAGCAAAAACTGGATGTACTGGCCAACGAAAAGTTTATCCAAACCCTTAAAAACAGGGAAATCGTGTGTGGGATTGCCTCGGAGGAAGAGGATGACTTTATCAGTATCAACAGCCAGGATGAACAACACCAGAACAAATACGTGGTGCTCATAGATCCGCTGGACGGGTCTTCGAACATCGATGTTAATGTTTCGGTGGGAACTATTTTCTCCATTTACCGAAGGGTCACTCCCATCGGCAGCCCGGTGACCCTTGAAGACTTCCTTCAGCCCGGAATCCGCCAGGTTGCTGCCGGCTACATAATTTACGGTACTTCCACCATGCTGGTGTATACCACCGGCCATGGCGTGAACGGCTTCACGCTTAATCCCGCTATCGGGACTTTCTACCTTTCCCACCCGGATATGAACTTCCCTGAAACCGGCAAGATCTATTCCATCAACGAAGGGAATTACATCCACTTTCCACAGGGGGTCAAGGACTACATCAAATACTGCCAGAAGGAAGAAGAAGACCGGCCTTATACCTCGAGGTATATCGGTTCCCTGGTCTCGGACTTTCACAGGAACATGATCAAAGGGGGGATCTATATCTATCCCAAGAGCAGCGTGAATTCAAATGGAAAGCTCAGACTCCTTTACGAATGCAATCCCATGGCATTCCTCGCCGAACAAGCCGGGGGCAAGGCATCGGACGGGTATGGAAGGATCATGGAGATCCAACCCACGGAACTGCACCAACGCGTGCCGTTTTTTTGCGGAAGCCCAAAAATGGTAGAAGAGGCTGAATCCTTTATGGCCAAATACGCCTGATTACTTTTCCATGAAGTACATGTAGTCGTCCAGGTCGATCTTTCCGGAGAATATCTTTACGGACTTTTCCACAACCTGTTTGGCCTTTTTCGGGGAAAACCCCAGGGCAATGGCGTAGGTTTCCACCATATGCAATTGCGCCTCTGCCATATCGAGATCTGAAATGATTACCCGGAAGAAGTCAAAAAGCCGCTCCATGCGTTCCTCGTGGGTCAGGGGGGATTCAATAGGGTATTTATTGTCCTTCTTCATAACCTCCCTGTACTCCGCATCCGTTATTCCGAGCTTTCCGGCAAAATAGTCCAGGATCTCCTTTTCCTCCCTGGTAATGATGCCATCCAGATTGGCGAGGGTGGCCATGGCCGCAAAATGAGCCAGATTACTGCGCCCTTCCCCATGTTTATACAAATCAATTATTGGCATGTGCGTAGTTTTATGCTGTAAATATACTTTTTTTAGTGGCTGAAACCAGAGGCAAAATGCCTTTTCTAAGGTTAGTCAGATAGTGTGGTAGGGCCTGCTGATCCACTGCGTAAAAGCAGAATATTCCGTAACTTCTGCCCGCTATGAAAAGGCCCTTGCTTGAATTCACCGATAAGGGGATTTACTGCGCCCCGGCAGATGTGTATCTGGACCCCTGGAAACCAGTAAAAAAGGCGCTTATCTCTCACGGACATTCCGATCACAGCCGATGGGGTCATGGGAGGTACATCACCCACAAAAAAAATGTCCCCATCATCAGGCACCGCCTGGGAGAAATTCAAGTCACCGGGGTGGACTGGATGGAACCGGTGCATATTGCAGGGGTCAAATTCAGCTTTCACCCGGCCGGGCACATCATCGGATCTTCTCAGATCCGGGTGGAATACCAGGGGGAGGTTTGGGTGTTTTCAGGAGATTACAAAACCGAGGACGATGGCCTGGCAACCCCCTATGATCCCGTCCGCTGCCATACCTTCATCACCGAATGCACCTTTGGCCTTCCGGCCTTTTCCTGGCGCCCCCAAAAGGAGGTCACAGACCAGATCAATACCTGGTGGTCAGGGGTACGTTCAGAGGGAAGGACCGCTGTCCTTTTTGCCTACTCCCTGGGGAAGGCCCAGCGTCTTTTATCACTCCTGGACACCTCCATAGGCGCAATCTATACCCACGGTGCCATTGAGAACATGAATGAAGTCCTGCGGGAAGTGGCTCCCCTGCCCCCCACCCGTCGGATTACACGGGAAACACAAAAAAAAGAACTAAAAGGGAACCTGGTGCTGGCACCCCCCAGTGCTCATGGCAGTCCCTGGATCCGGAAGATGGTACCTTTTGAGACGGCTGCAGCCAGCGGCTGGATGGCATTTCGCGGAGCGCGGAGGAGGCGGGCGGTGGACCGGGGGTTCGTCCTTAGCGATCACTGCGACTGGGATGGATTGCTGGATAGTATCCGGGCCACAGGAGCTGAGCGGGTAATCTGTACCCACGGGTACTCTGAAATTTTTGCGCGTTACCTACAGGAGCAGGGT
>CBDUBB010000345.1:0-2939 GCA_965365265.1 uncultured Flavobacteriaceae bacterium | reverse complement strand
CCGTTATTCCACTGTTTTACGGGCCGCAAATATCCGACCACCCGGGAATACACCCGTCAGTTCGGGATTGACAAGGCCCTGCTTGACAGCCTGGATCGCGAGATTGTCATCATGCACCCGGGCCCCATCAACCGGGGGGTGGAGATCACCAGTGATGTGGCCGACTCCAGTCAGTCTATAATCCTCAACCAGGTGGAGAATGGCGTGGCTATCCGGATGGCGGTGATCTACCTACTGGCTTCCAAAATAAAATAAGGCACCCATGATTTTCGACAAAGACGGGAATACCACCATCGTATTTCAGGAAAAGAGCTCTCTCCCCATATTTCTGGGCAACCTCAACAAGGCCTATCCCCAGTTGCAGAATGACCACCTGATCATCAACCTCTTTTCCTTCGGACCCCTGACCACCTCGGACCTTGTCGAGTTCCTGGAACTCTCCGACCGGCACAGGGGAAGGGGCAAGTCCTTTGTGCTGGTGAATGATCAGATTTCCTACGATCAGGTACCGGATGAGATCAGTTTGGCCCCCACCCTGCAAGAAGCTCGCGATATCATAGAGATGGAGGAAATCGAAAGGGATCTCGACCTTTAAGGGATGGGAGGGAGCCGAACCATGAAGTTGCAGATAATGGGGTGCCATGCAGCCACCCCCCGCTTCGTCACCCAACCCAGTTCCCAGGTTCTTCAGGCAGGTAGACATATGTTTTTGATAGATTGCGGAGAGGGTACCCAAATGCAGTTGCGCAGATTCAGGGTGCGCTTCAGCCGCATCGAACACATCTTTATCTCCCACCTCCACGGCGATCATTTCTTCGGTCTTCCAGGGCTCATTTCAACATTTCGCCTGCTCGGAAGGGAAAAACCCCTGCACGTCTATGGTCCCAGGGGAATCAAGGAGGCCATCACCCTCCTTTTAAAGCTGGGGGATTCCTGGACCAACTATCCCCTGCATTTTCACGAACTAACCGCTTCCCACCCGGAAGTGATTTTCGACGATGGCACCCTTTCGGTGAAAACCCTGCCGCTGGACCACCGGGTCTATACCAATGGGTTTCTCTTTGAGCTTTCCTCCGGAGAACGGAAGTTACGCATAGAGGAAGTCCAGAAATACGGGATCGACAAAGTGTATTATGGAAAGATCAAGCGGGGAGAAGATGCCACTGACCCGGATGGAAACCGGATTCCCAATGCCCTGCTAACCGATCCGGCCCCGGAACCAAAGCGCTACGCCTACTGCAGCGATACGGCCTATGCTCCGGAACTGGTCCCCCTCATCACGGGTGTGGATACCCTCTACCACGAATCCACGTTTTTGGAGAGTGAGGCCAGCCTGGCACCGAAGACCAAGCATTCCACGGCTGCCCAGGCAGCCCGCATCGCCCGGGAGGCCGGAGGGGGCCGACTGATCCTCGGGCATTACTCCACCCGTTACAAGAACCTGGAACGTTTCCGGGACGAGGCGAGCCTCATTTTTCCGAACGTCGAACTGGCGGAAGACGGCAAATTCTTCGAGTGGTAAAACCCATGGGAGTAGGATACCGTTAAGGACTTTGCCGTTCCTTCTCTTTTTGGCAATTTTGTCATTATCTTGTGACTCCTTAGGACCATGCACGAAGATCTAGGAAATTACCGCAAAATCTACAAGAAGGAGCAACTCCTTGAATCCGGGGTGCCGGAAAACCCCATGGAGCTTTTCCAGCGCTGGTTCTATGAGATAGAGGCGAGCGGCAGCACGGACGAGCCCAATGCCATGAACGTGGCTACCACGGGCCTGGACGGGTTTCCAAAGAACCGGATGGTGCTGCTCAAGCGTTTTACTGCGGAGGGCTTTGTCTTTTACACAAATTACGAAAGTGAAAAAGGGAAGGCAATTTCCGCAGACCCCAGGGTATGCCTCTCCTTTTACTGGGGGTACCTGGAGCGTCAGGTGATCATAAAGGGCAGGGCTGAAAAGCTGCCCGATAACCTTTCGGACGGGTATTTTGAGTCCAGGCCGGACGGGAGTAAGCTGGGGGCCATCGTTTCTCCCCAGAGCGAGGTAATTCCTTCCCGGGAATACCTGGAAGGAGAACTCAAAGCCCTGGAGCGGGCCTATGAAGGCAAGGAGATTCCCAGGCCATCCTATTGGGGCGGCATCCTGGTGCGGCCACAGTCGATTGAATTCTGGCAGGGACGCCCGAACCGCCTGCATGACCGGCTCCGTTATACACTTCAGGAGGATTGGAACTGGAAACTGGAACGCCTCGCACCCTGAAGTGATACACTATTGCAACCGATGAACAAACACCATAACCAATTTTACAAACATGAAGGAACTGATCCTTGTAAGGCACGGCAAATCTTCCTGGGATTACGACGTACAGGACGCAGACCGCCCTCTTAAGGAACGGGGAATCCGGGATGCGCATAGGATTGCCAAACACGTGGGCCCCCGGCTGCGGGATGTGGATGCTGTTTTTTCAAGCCCGGCCAACCGGGCGTTGCACACCTGCATGATCCTGATGCGGGAGGTAGGTATCCCCCTTGAAAAACTGAGTATTGAAAAGGAATTATATGATTTTTCGGGTGGTTCTGTAAGGAAATTCGTTCACAGTATGGGGGACCATCTTGGAAAGGTAGTGCTCTTTGGACACAACAATGCCCTGACCCACCTGGTGAATGACTGGGGGAATAAATACGTGGATAACGTCCCCACCTCCGGATTGACCTATCTTACCTTCGAGGTACACACCTGGGGCGAGGTCTCCTTCGGGAAGACGGAACTGATGGTTTTCCCCAATCAACTCAAATAAGGAATGAACAAATACCAATACATCAACCGGGAGATCAGCTGGCTCCGATTTAACGAACGCGTGCTGCAGGAAAGCATGGATAAACGGGTCCCGCTGATCGAGCGCTTGCGCTTCCTTGGGATTTTTTCCAACAACCTGGATGAA
>CBDUBB010000344.1:0-2957 GCA_965365265.1 uncultured Flavobacteriaceae bacterium | reverse complement strand
ACCGCCGATGACTATAGCAACCTCCACACCCTGGTCAACCACGGTCTTGATCTCTTCCGCATAGGCATCCAGCCGGCTGGGGTCGATCCCGTATTGTTGGTCGCCCATCAGGGCTTCACCGCTCAGTTTTAAGAGTATTCGTTTGTATTGCATGGAAATGCCTTTGAATCCTGAACAAAAATAATCAAAATAATTTTCCGCCTCCCCTGTAATTGCAGCCCTGTTCCGGATATATTTTTTTTAAAAAGGATGGTTTCCCTGAAATTGAATAACTTGGGCGAAACGAAAAGATTTTCCCTGATATGAAACGATTTACGTATCTTCTTCTTACGGGTATCATCCTATGGGGATGTGGCGCGACCCGAAACATTCCGACTGCCTCTGAAACGGCTGTTGCTGTCTCTATGGACCTGGCCGGTGTGACTGATGACCGTGTACAGGTCAGCATGGACCCGGGAGCTTTTACCACGCCTCAGGTCCGTTTTTATATCCCCAAAACCGTTCCGGGGACCTATAAGAACAACGATTACGGACAGTTTATAGAAGACCTGGTTGCCTATGATTACAAGGGGGCCCCACTAAAGGTTAACCGGGAGGGCCCGAACACATGGATTATCGATGACGCGGAAAACCTGGACCGGATTACGTATTATGTAAACGACAGTTTTGATACAGAAGGGCAGGGCGACAACAACGTATTCTCACCAGCGGGTACCAATATCCTGGCCGAAACCCATTTCATGCTCAACCTGCACGGATTTGTAGGGTATTTTGAGGGCTTTCAGGAGGTGCCCTATGAGATTAGCCTGAACCCACCTGGCTCTTTGAAGCCTTATACTTCACTTACTCCGCTCAATACAGATGGAGGCGGATATGCTTTCCGTGCAAGCCGGTATTTTGAGGTAACTGACAATCCGATACAGGTAACAGATCAGGAGGCGGTTACCATCGACCTTGAGGATATTACCGTCAACCTGAGCGTGTATTCCCCAACCAGGCAATACTCGGCGGCAGATCTTAAGCCAGCCATGCAAAAAATGATGAAGGCACAGAAGGCCTTCCTGGGTGAAATAGACGGAACCAGTCGATACAACATCCTTCTTTATCTATCCCGGATGCAGGATGACGCCACGGGTTATGGGGCTTTGGAGCACCATACCTCTACCGTGGTGGTCCTTCCGGAAGGTATTCCGAAAGAGATGCTCGAGCAGCAAATGATCGATATTGTCTCCCACGAGTTTTTCCATATCGTGACCCCCCTTAACGTGCATTCTGAGGAAATACAGTTTTTTAATTACAATTATCCCAAAATGTCCCGGCATTTGTGGATGTACGAAGGCACTACCGAGTACTTCGCCAACCTTTTCCAAATACAGGAGGGACTCATTGATGAAGCGGAATTTTACCAGCGGATGACGGACAAAATCCGGTTTTCAGAAAGATACAACGACAGGATGTCATTCACGGAGATGAGTCGCAATGTACTTGAAATGCCTTATTCGGACGAGTATGCCAATGTTTATCAGAAAGGGGCCCTGATCAATATGGCACTGGACATCAGCCTGCGGGAGCTCAGCGGGGGCGAAATGGGCGTCCTGGACCTGATGAAAAAACTTATCCAAAAATACGACAAGGATACTCCTTTTAAAGATGAGGACCTGTTTGATATCATAGTGCAAAACAGCTATCCCGGGGTCCGGGACTTCTTGGACACCTATGTAAGCGGTACCACGCCTATCGATTACAACATGTTTCTGGAAAAAGTCGGGCTCAGCCTGGAGGGAAGCAAGGTGGATTCCTATTTTTTATTTCATGATCAAATCCCTTTTATCAATTCAACCCCGGACCAGAAAACCATTTTTGTTCGGGATGATATTCCATTAAACAGTTCCATGCTGGATTTGGGACTCCAACCAGGCGATGTCCTGAAAATGATCAATGGGAAGGAATTCAATATGGAGAATGCCCAGGTCATCCTGCAAGACAGTTTTTCCTGGACGGCTGACACCAATTTGGATTTCGTAATCGAGCGGGATGGAAAAGAGCTGAACCTGAAAGGAAAGGCAGGGACTCCGAAGGTGGAAGTGTTCACCGTGGCTCCCCTGAAAAATCCCACAGCACAGCAACTCCGGCTGCGGGAGGCCTGGCTGAAAGGGTAATAATACCAAATAAAAAAACGCCCTGGATCCAGGGCGTTTTTTTTGGTGTGAATTCCGGGAATTTATCCCAGGGCTACCCTTGCAAATCCGGTGACCTCCAGGCCGGCGTCGGCAGATTTGACATACTGGGCAACACTGACCTTACTGTCCTTGATGAAGTCCTGATTCACCAGGGTGTTGTCCTTGAAGAACCGCTTGAGTTTCCCCTGAGCGATCTTGTCCAGCATTTCTTCCGGCTTGCCTTCCTGACGGAGCTGGTCTTTGGCAATTTCGATTTCCTTGTCAATAGTCTCCTGGTCCACCTGCGCTTCATTCAAAGCTACGGGGTTCATGGCTGCTGCCTGCATGGCCACATCCTTGGCAACGGTTGCGGCATCGTCCACTACTTTGGAGAGCCCGACAAGGGTTGCAATTTTGTTGCCTGCGTGGATGTAGGATCCAACAAAAGGAGCACTCAGTTTTTCAAACCCACCGATCTCGATTTTCTCTCCGATCACTCCGGTCTGTTCAAGGAGCTTTTCCTGAACACTGATCCCGTTGAAATCAGCTGAGAGGAAGGTGTCTTTGGAATCGAAGTTCAGGGCCAGGGTGGCCAGTTGGTTAGCCAGCTCTACAAAACTTTCGTTTTTGGCCACAAAGTCCGTTTCACAGTTCAGGGAAACAATGACTCCTTCGGTGTTGCTGTCGTTCACTTTAGCGATCGCGGCACCTTCGGAAGACTCCCGGTCGGCGCGTTTGGCGGCAACTTTTTGTCCTTTTTTACGAAGGATCTCAATGGCTTTGTCAAAATCCCCTTCG
>CBDUBB010000343.1:0-2957 GCA_965365265.1 uncultured Flavobacteriaceae bacterium | reverse complement strand
TTGCGCGCCTCGTCCTTGCGGGATCCCTGATGGTATACTCCATCTAATCCAGCAATTCCCTTAATGGATTTCCTGAGGTCCCGGCGGGCATCTGCAGGTTCAGCATAAAGGATAATGTAGGAGCAATGTCCTTCGGGTGGACCTTTCTGGAGGAATCCCCGCGCTTTACCCCCTTGCCAAACCACAACATCGGGACCTGGGTGTCATAGGCATAGCCAGACCCATGGCTGGTACCGCGCACCTTTGAGACCGGCGTGCGGAAATCCGACGTTGGGTATATCCCCGGTTCGTAGACGAGCATGACATCCCCGGATCGATCCGGGTGGAAGCCGCGCTGCAATTTGGCCAGCTGCCCCTCTGTGTAATTATTGGTTTGAAGGTCCTGGGCGGTAACCGCATAGCGTACCCCCGGCTGGGTCTTCATAATATCTGCCACGGCCCGCTGCATCTCGTCAAGGGAAAACTTCTTCTCGGCTATCAGCTTCCGGTCCAGGTAGATCTGCTCACTACCGAAATAGGTGATCCATTCAAAGGCGCCGAACCGCTGTCCAAGCTTAAAAGACAGGTCCTGCTTGAACTGGGGCAAAACGGCCAGGCCTGCCTGCATTTTATTGGCGTGCAGCCAGGAAACCACGGGCTCAGCGCCGTGATCAGAAGTCAGAAACAGCAGGTAATTGCCGGCTCCCACTTCCCGGTCCAGGCTACTGAGCAGATCGGCAATGTCCCGGTCCAGCCTAATATAGGTGTCCTGAACCTCCACGGACTGTGGGCCAAAGGTATGCCCAACCACATCCGGGGCAGAAAAACTGACGCAGAGCATGTCCGGATAGGCATCCTTCCCAAGCCCTTCGTTCCGCAGGGCTTCCAGGGCAAAATCCTTGGTTAGTGTATTTCCAAACGGGGATCCCCAGAGCACCTGGTAAAAATTCGTGGCCCCTTCATACAACTTGCGCATCTCCCCAAAATTGTAGGGGAAGGTTGGCGAATCCTTCCCTCTCAGGATGGTTTCGTGGGGATTGTCATCCGGAGCGCTCTCATCGTATTCCGACATGGGCAACAGCGGGTTCCAGGTTTCACTCAGGTATTTGTCGGCCTGTTCCTGGGCGTTGAATTTCTTTACCCAGGAGGGGAGTTCTTCCATATAATAGGTACTGCTGACAAAATGACCTGGGCTGCTTTCCCAGTCGTACCAGTAGGCTGCATTGGCCGTGCGACCCCCAGGCAGGATAGCCCCCCGGTCCTTCAGGGAAACGCTGATGACCTTGGACTTCATATTGGTTCCGAGGCGCAACTGGTCGGAGATGGTGCTGGCCAGCAGCCTGTTCGGGGAATAGCCGCTCGGGTTTTCAACCACGGATCCCGTGGTCTTAACAGAGGGGTCCCCCACATTGCTCACCACATTACCTGACTGCCTGTCGAACCAGCTGTTCCCTACAATACCATGTACTTCAGGCGTAGCTCCGGTATAGATGGAGGCATGCCCCGGGGCCGTATAGGTGGGGATATAACTGTAGTGAGTATTCTTAAAATTGTATCCTTCCCGCATCAGCCTTTTAAACCCGTCGTTCCCGTAGTGGTCCTGGTATTTGTACAAATAGTCAAAACGCATTTGATCCACCACCACGCCCACGATCAACCTTGGGGCTCCGGGCCCTGTTTGCTGTGCAAACATTGGGACGGCAAGGAGAAGAATTACAAATAAAGATAACCTGATTTTCATGGTACTGTTATTTATCGGATTGGTCGGCCTGCACCCGCTGGCCTTTCAAAGGGTTTAAAATACGAATTAATTAAGGGTTCAGAATCCTACTTGGCGGAAATTTAGCATTTCCCATCTGATATTTATCATAGGCTGCCGGCATCATAGTCCCTACATTGCTAGCTCAAATCTCATTAAGATGTCCGAAAAATCCCGTGAAAAAAGCGACTGGGCCATTGGCGGCTGTACGCTGATCGGCCTGGGGGTGGGCCTGATTTTCCTGAAGACCTCCGTGCTCTGGTTCTTTGCCTCCCTGCTGATCGGTATCGGGGTTGGGTTGGTGCTCACAGCCGTGATCTCAGCCATACAGAGACTATAGGCCGCCTAACCTTCCTCCGCCATGCTTTCGATGTTTCGTCAAATACGCAGGGAACTGATTTCCGGTGGCAAATTGAACCGGTACTTCTTCTATGCCCTGGGTGAAATCGTATTGGTGGTCATCGGGATCCTGATCGCCCTGCAGGTAGATCGCTGGAACGACCAGAGGCTGGAACGGCAGGAGGCCCTTTCGGTATACCAGTCGGTTCAACAGCAGATTCTAAAAGACCGGGTAGAACTCCTCGAGGTAACACATTACAACCTTGAACGTTCCCGGGCCTATGAACGGGCCAACCAGATCATTTCTGCAAGGGAAACCTCCAGGACCGATTCCCTCGCCCTGTTTGCCATGTTGCTGGGCCAGTATTCCGATTTCCACCGGGATGCCTCCATATATGAGAACCTGGCGGTAAGCGGGCAGCTGAAGCTCCTCAAAAATCAGGACATCACCAGCGGCCTGCAGAACCTGGACATGACCTATAACTTTATCAATAATCTGGAGTCAATACACTGGGACATCATCATCAATGAGCTTTCTTCCGAGTTGCGTTCCGTGGTAAATTACAATACCATGCAGGCAGTCCTTCCGGAGCGGCTCTTTGCGGTGGAACTGCAAAACATCTTTGTGGAAAGCATCTATCTTACCAAATACAAGGATGCCATCTACGGGCAGGCAATATCGCAGATCGATTCGCTGAATCTCCTTTTGGACCAGGAACTCAAAAACAAGTGATTCAAACCCCTGCTGCCGGCTCTTCTTGACGATTGTGGACTTGAGTTGGCACTATTCCTCCCTTACCGTAGGATACTCCACCCCCAGCTGCTCCAAATAGGTATCGTATTTGGTTTCGTCGAAATAGTACTTTTTCATCTCCGGGCG
>CBDUBB010000342.1:0-2981 GCA_965365265.1 uncultured Flavobacteriaceae bacterium | reverse complement strand
GCGACTTCTCACAGAATCTCGCAAACGTTCTCCCGGGCCGCGACGCGAGGCCTCAGGCACGCACCGGGTCCCGCTGCTACGATTCCCTTGCCAGGGCCCTGACATCCTTGGTAAACAGGTCGTCGATTTGGATAACCGTGGAGGCGTTCACAGAGTCGTTTCTGACAGCTTCAATATCGAAGGCGAACAGGACGGGCTCAAAGTTAGAATTCACCACGGCTTCGTGCACCGGAAGGGAATCAGCCGCCACAATATCGTGGCTCACCACGCGGAGCAGCACTTTTTTAGGCTTCCGCTCCCAGCGGAGCACCTGGGTGTTGATCTTGCCCCCTCCGAAGCCAATGCCCGAGGCCGTCTTGGCAATCCGGCTCACCATCAGCATTTCCCGCCCAAAGAGGGAGTCAGGGATTTCGTAATAGGTTTTGTCTTCTACTTTGTGGACATGGAACAGCCCCTCGTCGGTCTCTGCATCCTTGGTAATGACTTTACCGTAAGGTTTAATCCCGTTTTTCTTCCCATTGTCATTTTTAGCCTGTTCGGTAGCTTCCTTTTTTTTCTTTTTTTTGAAGAGCTGGGCCTCGGAGGTTTGAAGGGCCCCGAAAATTAGGATAACCAGCCAGAACCTGGTCAGGAGTACTTTTAACTGCATTTTGAAATTGAGATTTTGAATAGTTTGGCTGCCAAAGAACTTAAAAATTCCACAAAACCCATGTTAATGAAATCATAAGTGATTCCTTCCCATTACCCTGCTTATGAAGGGTAAAAGGCTGATATTAAATGATGTAGTAAAAAATTTTAAAAATTACAGGATCCAACCTTCTTCCCAAATGTGTGTTAAGCAGCAGGCGGGCTTGTAACAATTCAGCTCTTATCCCGTCTATTATTGTACAAACGCCTCATATACTTCACTTTAGAGAGGCGCCTACATAGATTTGATAGAACATCGCATTTCTGTCAGTAGTTTGAATTAGTCAGTTGGAAGGCCCCTGTAGCGCAGGGGTTTTTCTGTTATCAGAAGAGCAGTGGCATTACAAACTGAAAAACGAGGACCAGCAATACGATGGAAAGGCAGTTGAGGATAAAGCCCACCCGGGCCATCTGGTGAACCTCAATATGCCCACTTGCAAAAACAATGGCATTGGGCGGGGTGGCCATGGGCAGCATAAAAGCACAACTGCTGGCGATGGTAACAGGTATCAGCAGATGAAGCATGGGAATGTCCAGGCCGATCGCAATCCCGGCAACCACCGGGGCCAGAACAGCTACCAGTGCCACGTTACTCATCAATTCAGTCATAAACAGCATGAGGGCTATGAGTAGAAAGGCGCTGAAAAGTACGCTGATTTCGGCATTGGCAATGCTGCCGGATACCAGGTCCACCAACCCGCTGGAGGACATGCCCCGGGCAAGGGCCAACCCACCCCCGAATAGTATGAGGATTCCCCACGCCAGGCGAGAGGTATCCTTCCAGATGAGGATGAATTCCCGCTTCTTCAGGTTATAGGGCAGGGTGAAAAGGGCAATGGCGCCAAACATGCTGATCCCGGCATCGGACAATTCCAGGCCGGGAATCCACCGGTTGATCAGGGTGCGGAAAATCCAGAGGAAAACCGTAACTCCAAAAATGGAAAGCACCATTTTTTCATGGGCGCTGGGTGGCCCCAGCTTTTGGAGTTCTTCCCGGATCACAGACCGTGAAGCCCCGAATTCCAGTCCCTTGCAGGGAAACATCCACTTGACCAGGACCACATAACATATGGTGATGAGGATCACGGAAATAGGCAGGCCGATGGTCATCCAGCGCAGAAAGGAGATCTCGATCTGGTATTCGTTCTCAAGCAGGCCGATCAGCACCGAATTGGGCGGGGTTCCGATCACGGTGGCGATGCCCCCCGAATTGGCGGAAAAGGCGATCCCGAGCATCACGCTCAGGGCAAAATTCTTGTCTTTTTTGGTAAAACCATCCTCGTCAGCGATCAGCAGGTGTATGACCGAAAGCGCAATGGGCAGCATAACCACAGTGCTGGCCGTATTGCTGATCCACATACTCAGGGTGGCGGTGGCTATCATAAACCCGAGGATTACCTTGTTTGGCGTGGTCCCCGTAAGGTTGATGATCGAAAGGGCAATCCGTCGGTGCAGGTTCACCTTTTCCAGTGCCAGGGCGAGCACAAAGCCGCCGAAAAACAGGAAAATGATGGGGCTGCCGTAATTGGCACCTACATCCGTCATGGGCATAACATCCAGCAGGGGAAATAGCAACAGGGGCAGCAGGGCGGTTACAGAGATGGAAACCGCTTCGGTGATCCACCAAACGATCATCCAGCTGGCAGTCGCAATTACCGCATTGGCCGCAGGGTTGCCGGGGATCATATCCGGCAAGAGGTTAAAAAGCACAAAGAGAACTGGTCCAAGAATCAGCCCGATGATTTTGGCTAGCTGCATGGCCCTAAGATACTACGACTCTTTTAAATGGCACATCAGGACGTCATCGTCTTTGGAGACATTGGCCAACCCGAGTTTGGTAAGGCCCTTGATTCCCTTGTCCCAGGCTTTGTTGCTGAGGCCCGCGGCATCTTTTAGCTCTGCCAGGGGAACCGGGTGCTGCTTTTTCAGTATTTCCAGGATCGCCTTTTCGTTGTCACTTAGGTTCAGGGGCTTCTTTTCGGGCCGCATCTGGGGGAAGAAAAGCACTTCCTGGATCGAGGCATTGTCTGTCAGGAGCATGACCAGGCGGTCGATCCCGATCCCGATCCCCGAGGTCGGAGGCATGCCGTATTCCAGTGCCCGCAGGAAGTCCTGGTCGATAAACATGGCTTCATCATCGCCTTTTTCAGAAAGCTTCAACTGTTCTTCAAATCGTTCCCGCTGGTCAATGGGGTCGTTTAGCTCTGAGTATGCATTCGCAATTTCCTTACCGTTAATAATAAGTTCAAACCGTTCTGTCAGGGATGGGTTAGATCTGTGCTCCTTGGTAAGGG
>CBDUBB010000341.1:0-2984 GCA_965365265.1 uncultured Flavobacteriaceae bacterium | reverse complement strand
TCGGGATTTCAAATCCTCTCCGGCGTGGTACACCATTTCTTCATCAGAGGGAAATGGTACCGCCGCCAGGTTCAGCAGGGCTACCAGATCGTTGTCTATGGCCCGCCGGTCTCCGTCGTAATTCGCATACACATGCCTGAAAACGAATTCACTGGTCAGTGGGTATGAATTTAGAGGCTGTCGGGTCCTTAGGTCTACGAAATTTACATTCCCCACAACCTGGGCGATTTTCTGCTGGGTGAATTCATAAAAGTTGCATCGCACGGTTCTGAACCGGTCCACTTCGATCCGGTTCCCTAGGCTGTCGCGCACCACATTCCCTTCTTCATCCAGGAGATATTGAGTACCGTCCTTGATCTGACGTTCCTGAATGATCTGTCTTTCGGACACCTGTTCAGGAGAAATATCAATATCCCTGAAGGATAGTTGCATTTCGTAATCATAATCGATGTCATTCACGGGGTTGGTATGGTAGGCAGTCCAAAGGTTGTTCAGTCCATAGGTGTTGAAATTGAGCAAATCCGCCTCCAGTCGCTCCGGGATGATTTTCTGGGTATCGTTGATCATTTTTACCCTCACATAATCCAGTCCGTTCTGGTAGGCATATTCCATTTGGGCCTTCGTATTGGCATACCCCGGACTGATCTCGTCAAGGTATTGAAAATCCTCATAGACCTTCCGGAATTCCCATTTTTGCGTGGCCTGCTCGAGCATTGCAGAGGCATTTTCATAGAGGTAGGCAGATAGTTCCTCCTTGGCGGCAAGGAGCTCCCGCTCGTAATTGGGAAATTCAAATCTGGCCTGTCGATCCTGCTCGTATACTGGGAGGGGCAGGAGGGGGCGAATCCGATTCTGTACGTCCCTGATCTCTGTATACATTCGGTATATATCCCCCAAATGGGCCGGATTGCCGTCCTTTTCCAGAAAACGGATTTCATTGAGTTCCCGTTCGAGGAATTTCGCATAGGCTTCCTCGAGTACCAGGACATACGTCTGTTTGTTCTTTCTGGTCTTGTTTTCGGCAAGCTCCCTTACCGAAGTATTGATGGCCTGCAGGTAATTCCCCGTATTCAGGGCTTCCTGGGTTTTTTTAACCCCCCCGCAGGAGGCGACGATCAACAATACCATTAAAGGCAGGAATGTACGTTTCATGGTCGTTCTATTTTGGGGTTTGGCCAGACCACTCCAAGGGCTGTGCCAAAACCTGACAGAACTAGAACGAAAATCGTCCAATTATCGTATAACCTGGTTTAAATGTCTCCGGATCACCCCTGGAACCGGTCCGGAGGGAGAGCCGGCAGGAGTTGGGATCGAACCTCCCCGAAACCAATGCGGAGTCCGTCCCTCTGGCAATACCCTCTCATGACTACCGTATCCATATCTTCAACGAATGAACGGGTTTCACCATTGTTCAGGGCTATCGGTTTGGTACCCATCCAGGCGAGTTCGAGCATGGATCCGAACGAATCCTCGGTTTTACCCGAAATAGTACCGCTTCCCATCATATCCCCGCTGTTTACCTTACATCCGTTAATGGTATGGTGGGCAAGTTGCTGGGCCATGGTCCAGTACATATGTTTGAAGTTGGACCGGCAGATGGTGTTCCCAGATCCGTTTTCCGGGATGAGGTCCACCTCCAGGTGGATATCAAAACTCCGCGCGCCATCCTGCTTAAGGTAGGGCAGGGGTTGTGGATTCTGTTCGGGACTTGCCACCCGGAATGGTTCGAGGGCATCCAGGGTCACGATCCAGGGAGAAATGGAAGAGGCGAAACTCTTTGCCAGAAAAGGGCCCAGGGGGACGTATTCCCACTTTTGAATGTCCCTGGCACTCCAGTCGTTGAAAAGTACCAATCCAAAGATATAGTCCTCGGCTTCGGAAACCGGAATGGGTTCCCCCATTTTGTTGGCGTCCGTGGTGATAAAGGCCATTTCCAACTCAAAATCCACACGTCCGGACGGACCGAACACGGGGTCTTTTGAATCCCTTGGGAGGATTTGCCCATGGGGGCGCCGGACCGGGGTGCCGCTGGGCACAATGGTGGAACTGCGCCCGTGGTAGCCCACAGGGAGGTGCAGCCAGTTTGGGAGCAGTGCATTTTCAGGGTCCCGGAACATCTTCCCCACGTTGGTGGCGTGCTCTCTGCTCGAGTAGAAATCCGTATAATCCCCGATCTGTACCGGCAACTGCATCTCTATCTCATCCAGGTCGAACAGGATGATCTTCTTGTGGGCTTCCTGATGCTGTAGTTCATCGTTGTCCTTGTCGAAGAGCTCTGCGATGCGATTTCGGACCGACCTCCAAGTCTTTTTTCCGTCAGAAATAAAGTCGTTCAGGGAATCCTGCAGGAAGATATCATCCGTGAGCGGAATGTCATTGAAGTAACCCAGCTGGTGAAGGGCGCCCAGGTCAATGGCCGTGTCCCCGATCCGGGTGCCGATGGTGATGACGTCATCCCGGGTCAGGAAGACCCCGAACGGGATGTTCTGTATGGGGAAATCTGATTGGGGTGAAACAGGCAGCCAGGAAATACGGGCCGGATCATTTGCTTTTATGGACATGGGTGATTGTTAATTGACGTTTGATAAATTCCTTACCAAAGATATTATTTTATCTGGTTTAACCCCACCCAATTTGTACTTTTACCGCTCACATAACCTGCCTTTGAACAATGGAAAGAGACCTGGAAATTTTCAACCTGATAGAAGCTGAAAAACAACGTCAGATCGATGGGGTAGAACTCATCGCCTCGGAAAATTTTACCAGTCCACAGGTCATGGAGGCCGCCGGTTCTGTTCTGACGAACAAATACGCCGAAGGGTATCCCGGCAAGCGCTACTATGGCGGGTGTGAAATCGTCGATAAGGTGGAGCGGATCGCTATTGAGCGGGCCAAAGAACTCTTCGGGGCTGCCTATGCCAATGTTCAGGCGCATTCAGGATCTCAGGCAAACGCCGCGGTCTACCAGGCGATCCTCAAGCCAG
>CBDUBB010000340.1:0-2984 GCA_965365265.1 uncultured Flavobacteriaceae bacterium | reverse complement strand
ATCCTGATAATCGCTTATTTTATAATGGAACTCAATTGGGGGGTTTGGACGAAAGCACTCGTGCTGACTATGGGTACTTTTGGGGGATGCCTTCTTCTTTACCAGTTGGTCATTCTCCCTGTCAGGTGGCTTCATCCCCTTTTCGGGTTAAAGCCATTAAAAAGCCAAGATCCCTAGATCTGCGGCCGCCATTAAATGTCAGAACTAGGCCAAAATACTCTCATGTCCTGAATCCTTAACAAATACGCAGGAACTCACCGTCTTTTCCGACATTTCCTTTATAAACTCATAAGGTAGATTCGGATCGAGTCCGAATATATTCAAATCTGCAGAGGGCGCTTTTTGTACCACCGACCGAAAATCTCCGATATGCACTTCCGTAAGCGTCTGTGGCAAACGAGCCAGTTCAATTAAGGTGTTTAGGAAATTCCGGGCTTTTTCTTCGTCTTCGGGATTGCTTATAACGGTAATCAGGCGAATCCGTGCACCCCAGTTTATCTTGAGCTTGTAGGCTATAAGTATTGACAAGTCCAAATCCCCGATGTCCCATCCCAGGCTCCAGTTGCCTTTCCGGTCACTGACCCAGACATTGATGTTATTGCGCTGGCCAAGCAAAGCCGTGGGATGGGGTGCATACAGCAAAATCCCTATCTCCAGGCGAATGGATTCCTCCATAACAGGACGCAGCTCGGTCTCATAGCTCTCCCGGTCCTGCATTAGGAGAAATACGATGTTTGGTTTAAAAAAGGCTCCCTGAAGGGCCTGATTTCCATAGTTGATCCCTCTGGCAAACTGGTCCGCATGGATAACCGTCGAAGATGAAAAAACCCCTTTTCTGCGAAATGCTTCCGAAAATTCCTCAAGGCTGCCAGCCAGGTTATTTTCCCTGGAGTACGGCTCGATGCCCAATAGTTTTATGGAACCCTTTGGCATGGCAATATTCCGAAGAAATTCAAAACACCCCTTCAGATCGTAGACATTCCTGACGGGAACCATGATATTGGCCTTCCAGGCACGCTGCTGCATTTTTTTCATTCCCCAGGTGTGTTTTGCTGCCCATTCAGCAAAGGAAACAAACAGGCCGGAGCGGACGTCTTCGAAAGGGGTTTCCAGATTTTGACGGGAAAGATACCAGTAGACGGCCAGCACGATCATAAGGGAAACCAGGCTGATCGTTGGGTTTATGATAAACATGGTGAATACAGAAGAAACCAGCCCCAACCAGGGCACCCATTTATGAATTTTAAATAGCGGCCTGTAGCTGATAAGTCCCAGGTTCTGTTCAATGATTACCACAATGTTGATCATGGCATAGGTGATCAGAAAAAAGAGGGTGACTAATGGCGCCACGGCATTGAGGTTGCGCAACAGAAGGGTAATGAATACCAAAACCCCGGTAATTAGCATGGCATTCCGGGGCTGGCCGTTGTCACTTTGTCCCCTCAAATACGAAGAATATGGCAATACCCGGTGTTCGCCCATAGCAAAAAGAATGCGGGAGGATCCGACAATCGAGGCCAGTGCTGAGGAAAATGTTGCTCCCAAAAGGCCCGCGATTATTAGGGGGCCAAACCAGGCCTTGTCCACCATGATATAATAGTTTGAAAGCAATTCTTCTTCTGTGGCACTGCGCGCCAGCCAAAAGGCTAATAGCATATAGATCACAAAACTCACCCCTATGGCCCATAGGGTGCCGATCGGGATGCTTTTCTTGGGGTTTTTTAATTCTCCGGACATGTTGGCGCCGGCCATTATCCCGGTAGCAGCCGGGAAGAACACCGCAAATACCATCCAGAAATCACTGCCGCTGAAATCGTTTTCCGGAGAACCCCTGAAGGTCCCCCAGCGGAGTGCATCCCCCGTGGAAATCCCCATGGAGCCATCATAAGCTGCTACGACAACAGAAAGCAGGGACAGGGCGATAATCCCCATGATGATAAACTGTGTCTTAATGGCCAGGTCGGCACTGATATAGGCGATCGTAAAAAGAAGGCCAAAGACCAGGATATCCACCAAAAAGGCAGGGTGGTCAGGGAAGATAAGCAACCAGCCTTCCCGAAACCCAAAAATATACATAGTTACGGCCAACCCCTGCGAGATATAACGGGGTATTCCCAGGCTTCCGCCTACTTCCAGGCCCAGGGCCTGGGAAACGATGGCATAGGCGCCTCCCGCTCCAATTCGGATGTTGGTCGTTATTGCAGACATGGACAGGGCCGTGCATAAGGTGATAACAAAGCATATGACAATGATCAGCCAGGCACCCAGGAGGCCTGCGTTTCCGACCATCCAACCAAGGCGAAGGTACATGATCACCCCGAGGATGGTCAGTAAGGTTGGTGTGAAAACCCCGCCAAATGTTCCGAATTTCTTCAGTTTTGAACTAAGGTCTTCCATACTGCAGACAACAAGAAGTTATTCGGTAATGTACTAATTATTATGATACCTGCAGTTGCACAGGGGCTGCGAAGGCGGGGAGAAAGGCCTCCCAGGACCCTGGGTGGCCTTCATGAAAATTTTAAGCACCTGCCGGTTTGCTGAAAAATGTATCTTTAGGCCACAACCATCTGTCAGCCCATGCCGCTTTTAATCGTAATCGGGGGAATCTTTCTGTTATTTCTGCTGATCGCCCGTTTTAAGCTGAATGCCTTTATAGCATTTATCATCGTATCCCTGGGGGTGGGGCTTGCAGAGGGTATGGACATCGAAAGCCTGGTGTCAGCCATTGAGATGGGCATCGGAAATACCCTTGGGTTCCTGCTGATCATCCTGGGGCTTGGGGCCATGCTGGGAAAGCTCGTGGCCGATAGCGGCGCTGCCCAGCGGATCACCTCTAAGCTGGTTAGCCGTTTTGGTAAAAAAAATGTACAGTGGGCCGTGGTGCTCACCGGCTTGTGCTCGCCGAGCTTGGTGATCTCACGCGCCACACAGAGTTGGCGATCGCCCAGGGTGAGGGCCGACTGCAGCGCAATTTTCAAGGCTAC
>CBDUBB010000339.1:0-3001 GCA_965365265.1 uncultured Flavobacteriaceae bacterium | reverse complement strand
CTCAGGCGCAGGATCTTGCCGGATTGGATACCCGGTTCCAGTTTGATCCGCACCTTTCCAGAAACCGTGTCTACTTCCTTCGAGGTTCCCAGGACTGCGTCGGGGATGCTGATGTACAAATCGTAGTGCAGGTTATCCCCTTCCCGTTTCAGGGTCGGGTGTTCTTTGGTCTCAATAGCGACCAACAAATCTCCGGGAATCCCATTGCCAGGAGCCTCGTTCCCCTTGCCGGCTACCTTCAGCTGCATGCCGGATTCCACTCCCGCCGGTATTTTGATGGAAACAGTTTCCTCCTTGTATTGCAATCCGTGGGCATCTGCATCGTCTGGTTTCTCATTGATGACCTGGCCCGATCCCCCGCATGCAGAACAGGCGGATGCCGTTTGCATCCTTCCCAAGATCGTATTGGTCACCCGGGTCACCTGTCCACTGCCTCCACAGGCAGAACAGGTCTTGTAGGTAACCCCCGGAGCCTGTACCTTTCGCTTAACCTTAACCTTTTTCTCAACGCCAGTGGCCACTTCTTCCAGGTCTAGCGTTACGCGGATCCGGAGATTGCTCCCCTTGATCCGCCTCTGGCCGCCGCCAAATCCGCTGAACCCGCTAAAACCTCCGCCAAAAGCACTCCCGAAGATATCGCCGAACTGGCTGAAGATATCCTCCATGTTCATGCCTCCCGAGCCGAAGCCACCCCCTCCTTCGAAGGCAGCGTGACCGTACCGGTCATAACGGGCGCGTTTGTCAGGGTCGCTCAGAACTTCATAGGCTTCGGCCGCCTTTTTGAAATTTTCCTCTGCAGCCGTGTCCCCGGGGTTTCGATCCGGGTGGTATTCAATGGCTTTTTTACGGTATGCCTTTTTTATTTCGGCAGCCGAGGCGCTTTTTTCTATTCCTAGTATTTCGTAATAATCCTGCTTCATTGCCTTAGTTTCCTACCACCACTTTGGGGTGCCTGATGATGCGGTCTCCGAGTTTGTACCCTTTTTCGATCACATCAATCACCTTTCCCTTCAGTTTTTTATCCGGGGCAGGAACTTGCGTGACTGCCTCGTGCACTTCAGCGTCAAAGGTATCTCCCTGGGCTACCTCGATTTCTTCCAGTCCCTTGCTGCGAAGGGTGTCCCTGAATTTATTCTGGATCAGTTCCACCCCCTTGAAGAGCTCTTCTTCCCCGGAACGATCGAGTTCTTTCACGGCCCGGTCGAAATCATCCAGAACCGGCAGCAGGGCACTGATCACTTCCTGCCCGGCCGTCTTAAACAGCTCCATGCGCTCCCGGGTGGTCCGCTTCTTGTAATTCTCGAATTCGGCGAACAGCCTGAGAAATTTGTCTTTTTCCTTTTCGAGTTCAGCCCTGAGGACCTCCTCCCCAGAAGGTTGTTCTTCTTCCTTTGCCATCTCTTCCTGCTGCTCCATTTCCTTTGGGGTTTCGTTATCCTGCACCAGCTCTTCCCGGTCTTGGGTATCCTTAGTAGTACTCATACGAGATCATTTAATTGCAATCACTCACAGTGACGGCAAAAGTACTGCCATTTCTCAAAAAATGTCAAAATGTCTCGAAAAACCTTTGTTTCAGGTAACCGGGGGCGTTTTCAGACACGGGCCGGCTCAGGCGAGTAAATCGGGAACCGCTCTGTGCACATTCTTGAACTCAAATTCAAATCCCATGGTCTCAATTTTCTCGCTGCTCACACGCTGACTGGCCAGCAAGAGCTGCGACATTTGCCCCAAAACCATCCGAAGCGCCCAGGATGGGACTTTCGGAAGCCACAAGGGACGGCCGAGTACGGACGCAATTTCGCGGGTGAGTTTCTGGTTGGTAACCGGATTGGGGGCCACGGCATTGTAAATGCCTTCAAGCCGATCTTCCAGGCAAAAACGCATCATGCGCGCAAGATCCTTCAGGTGGATCCACGACTGCCACTGCTGGCCGCTGCCGAGCGGAGCCCCGAATCCCAGCCGTACCGGACGCACAATCTCGGGCAGGGCACCTCCCTGCCCCGCCAGAACCAGGCCAATACGCAAAATCCCCTGAGGAATTCCCAGGGCCGTGAATTCTCGCGCTGCCTGTTCCCATTTTACAACGGTCTCCCCCAAAAATCCGGGATCTACGGCATTGCTATCCTCGGTGTAGAGCTCGGTAAGGGAACTCGGATAAACCCCGATCGCTGAGGCGGAAAGCAGGTATTCCACCTGGTGGGAATCCATTTCGGACAACCCTTTCCTAAGGGTGTTTAAACTATCGGTACGGCTTTGCTGGATTTTTTCCCGGTAGGAAGAGGTCCATCTCCTGGCGATGTTGGCTCCCGCCAGGTTGACGATAACCGAGACATCCCGAAAACATTCTATGTCGATCGTATTGTCCTTGGGATCCCAGTAGAACCCCCTGAAGTCGACTTCATCCCTGATTTTTTCCTTCCGCGTGGTAAGGTAGTGCACGTGGATCCCCGCCTGCCGCAATTCGGTTTCCAGCGCACTTCCAACCAATCCGGTCGCTCCTGTGATTAGTACTTTCAATGGCAATTTTTTTCAAAAATATCCTTTTGGATCCGGGGAGCATGAAGGATTAAAAGGGTTTTAACACTTTGGGGGCAGGTGTCTGGTACTCATTCAGGTCTGAATGCGCGCAACATTTCCCTTTTGCCGGGTGGCCCGGGAAGCCGTTCCACTGTAAAACCCGCTTTCTGCATGGCCCGCCTTACGCTGCCTTTAGCTGAATAGGTAACCAGGTATCCTCCCGGGCGCAAGGCCCCATACATCCTTTGGAAGATTGCTTCAGTCCAGAGCTCGGGTTGTACCCTGGCGCCAAAGGCGTCAAAATAGACGAGGTCAAAGGCCGGTTCCGATTCAAAATTGCGGATATCGATGTTGACCTTGTGAAGGGTAAAGGACGAAGTAATCGGGCAGGCTTTACCCCAGGGAGCCCTGTGGAGATTCTCGAAATGTGCCTTCCAGGGAGCCTCTTCCCCAAGTAAAGTACTGTATTCCAGCTGTTTCCATT
>CBDUBB010000338.1:0-3012 GCA_965365265.1 uncultured Flavobacteriaceae bacterium | reverse complement strand
TTTTCAGGTATTCCACGGCGGTGATGATCTCTGCAATACCGGCTTTATCGTCGGCCCCGAGCAGGGTGGTCCCGTCCGTCACGATAAGGGTCTGTCCGGTATAGGCCAACAGTTCGGGAAAATAATCGGGGGAAAGTACGATGTTCTCCCCTTCATTCAGAAGGATATCCTTTCCATCGTAGTCCTCCACAAGCCGGGGTTGCACTCCGTCACCTGAAAAATCAGGACTGGTGTCAAAATGGGATATAAAGCCAATAGTAGGCACGGGTTTGTCCGTATTGGCCGGCAGGGTTGCCATAAGGTAAGCCCGTTTGTCAAGGGTCACTTCCTGAAGCCCCATGGACACCAGTTCATCCCTTAGGGCCCGGGCCAGCTCCCATTGGCATTCTGTGCTGGGACAGGTATCGGAATCCGGGTCGCTTTCGGTATTGATCCGGACATACCTAAGAAATCTTTCGACCAGTGCTTGCATCATACTTTTTTGACAAAAATAGAGTTATACACCTAAAAGAATCCCTTCCTCCATAAATTCGTTTTATGAAGTTGAGAACTATTTTCCTTTTGATCGTAACCCTGGCCACCTGGCAGGCTGGTGCCCAGGATTGTGCGCTTGGAATGGGGGGGACAGACCCCCAGCAAATCGCAGCGCTTTTTCAGTTGGAGGATTGGCAACAGGAGCGTATGCACCGGTGGGTGGAAGCCCTTGAGTCCGAAAACACCCCCCTTCAGCAAAAGCTGGACTCCCTTCTGGAAACCCATCCGCAGGAAACCCCTGAACAGCTCACGGCACTCGGACAAAAATTCGAGGCGATCAAGGAGCAGATGGTACTGAATTCCCTTAAGTATGACCGGCTTCTTTTGGGAATTTTCCGACCGGTACAGTACCGGAAATACGAAGCTATTTGCCGTGAGGTGAACCGCATGCCCCTCGAACCCACTTCCGAAGTCTTCCTGCAATCCGAAAAGAACTAAGCCGCTTCCTTTCAGGGTGTATTGAATAGGCTGCCACAGGGGAAGTTCGTATTTTTGCCGAAACTTCCGGCAACAGATGTACAAACTGATTATCCGCCCCCTTCTCTTCCGGTTCGATCCGGAAAAAGTCCACCACTGGTCCTTTTCAGCCATCCGGCTGTTTTATGCGCTGGGACTGGGATTCCTAATCCGGAAAATCTATACGATCCGGGACCCCCGGCTGGAACGGGAGGTGTTTGGCCTGAAATTCCCCAACCCGGTTGGCCTGGCTGCGGGATTTGACAAGGATGCCCGGCTTTTCAGGGAATTGGCGGGATTCGGATTTGGGTTTATCGAGATCGGAACCCTTACCCCGAAACCCCAACCCGGAAACCCCAAAAAGAGGTTGTTCCGGTTAAAGGCCGATCAGGCCATTATCAACCGGATGGGCTTTAACAATGGGGGAGTGGCCCAGGCCGTTGAACGCCTTAAAGTTCCTCATAAGGTGCTGATAGGGGGGAATATCGGCAAGAATAAGGTTACCCCCAATGAAGAAGCAGAAGCCGATTATCTCTATTGCCTCCGGGAGCTTTACCCATATGTGGATTATTTCGTGGTGAATGTCAGTTCACCCAATACCCCGGGCCTTCGTGAATTACAGGAAAAGGCACCCCTGACCCATCTTTTGAAGGTCCTGAAGGAGGCGGGAGGCGAGCTGGCCGAAGCTGCTGGCCAAGGCGAAAAACCCCTCCTGCTGAAGATCGCCCCTGACCTCAATGAGGCCCAGCTTCAGGATATTGTGGACATCGTTCGTGAAACCGGCATTGACGGGGTCATTGCCACCAATACGACCATTGAGAGGGAAGGGCTTCAGTCCCCCAGGGAGTTCACTCAGGAGACAGGTGGGCTCAGCGGTAAGCCGCTTCGGGACCGCAGCACAGAAGTGATCCGGTTTCTCGTCAGGCAAAGCGGTGGCTCTTTTCCGGTAATTGGCGTGGGTGGTATACACAGCCCGGAGGATGCCCTGGAAAAAATCGACGCAGGCGCCAGCCTGGTTCAACTGTGGACCGGTTTTATTTATGAGGGGCCGGGGCTTGTCAGACGAATAAACAAGGCAGTCTTGAAGAAACAGCATTCATCTTTACACGCGAATTAATTTTTTTGGCTTCCTAAGACGCGAGCGAAAAACACCTCTTCCATCCTACTGAACCCAGTAATCCACCACCAGCACATCTTCGAGCCAGGGAGATAGCAAGGCTCCGAATGCTTTGTGTTTCGGGTGGGGAAGGTAGACCGCCCGGTCCTCCTCCGAGGAAAAGGTGAGCAGGTAACAGTGGGTGAAGCCTTTGTCAGCTCCTTCAGGGGAATTATTTATGCCCCATTCATAGCCCCGGATTTCAGGGATTTCCCCGGGTAGGGAATTGAAGGCCTCTTCAATTTTGCGGATCGTGTCCGGGGGAGTATCCGGCTTGAATTTGAAAAGGACTACATGCCTGAGGGCAGCCTGCGGCTGGCTGACTTCTTTTTTAGCAGGTTGTTTGTAAAGGTCCACAATCTGGGCCTGGGCGTTCATGCCCAGGGTGAGCAACAGCGTAAAAAAGAGCGTTTTCATGTGCAGGGTTTTTTCAGGACATGACCTTAAGTTACGAAAACCTGACGGCAGGAATACTGGTGCATCCTAGAATTAATGGTAATTTTGAAATCAGCAAGCACGAGCCGATGTCCGAGACGGTAAAAATCATTGAATGCCCCAGGGATGCGATGCAGGGCATCAAGACCCTGATCCCTACAGATGCCAAGATCCGGTATCTGCAGGCTTTGCTGAATTGCGGCTTTGATACGCTGGATTTCGGGAGTTTTGTCTCGCCCAGGGCCATCCCCCAAATGGCCGATACCGCTCAGGTCCTGGAAGGCCTTGATCTGAGCCGGACTTCTTCCAGGTTGCTGGCCATCGTGGCCAATATAAGGGGAGCCAGGGATGCCTGCGCGTATCCTCAGATCGCCTATCTCGGATACCCTTTTTCGATTTCCGAAAATTTCCAGATGCGGAACACCCATAAG
>CBDUBB010000337.1:0-3053 GCA_965365265.1 uncultured Flavobacteriaceae bacterium | reverse complement strand
TCAGGTGTTTCCCCACGATACCACTTTTGAAACCATGGAGGCCTGGGACCCCGACGGCTATTTTATCTCCAACGGACCGGGTGACCCTGAGCCCCTGAAGGATGCCGTGGCGGCTGCCAAAAATATCATCGACTCCGGAAAACCCCTTTTCGGGATCTGCCTGGGGCACCAGGTGATTGCCCTGGCCAACGGGGTCAGTACGTATAAAATGCACCACGGACACCGGGGGATTAACCATCCCGTAATGAATTTGCTGACAGGCAAAGGGGAGATCACCTCCCAGAACCACGGTTTTGCCGTCAACAGGGAGGAGACCGAGGCCAATACGGACCTGGAGATCCCCCATGTCCACCTGAACGACCAAACGGTGGCCGGTATCCGGATGAAGGATAAAAAAGTGTTCTCGGTCCAGTACCACCCGGAAGCGAGCCCGGGCCCGCACGATGCGGAATACCTCTTTGACCAGTTCTTTGAACTGATTCAGGAATCTGTTTCCAGGGATGCCGTTGTTTAGGTCCGGGGGAATAGTGGAAGTCCCGTCAAACAGTAACTAATACAATAACCGACAAACGTATCTGATATGAGTATCATTATAGACGTACACGCCAGGCAAATTTTCGATTCCCGTGGCAACCCTACCGTTGAGGTAGACGTACTTACCGAAAACGGGGTCCTGGGAAGGGCAGCCGTTCCTTCCGGGGCATCTACCGGGGAGCACGAGGCTGTGGAACTCAGGGACGGCGGAACCGATTATATGGGAAAGGGGGTACTTCAGGCAGTCAGGAATGTGAATACCATTATTGCTGAGGAAGTACGCGGTATGCTGGTTTACGATCAGAATAAGATCGACCAGGCGATGATTGACCTGGACGGCACCCCTAACAAATCAAAGCTCGGGGCCAATGCCATCCTGGGGGTATCCCTGGCAGTGGCCAAAGCAGCGGCAGATGAAATGGGGATGTCCCTGTTCCGCTATGTGGGAGGGGTCAGCGCCAATATACTCCCGGTGCCGATGATGAATATTATCAATGGAGGGTCCCACTCGGATGCGCCAATTGCCTTTCAGGAATTTATGATCATGCCGGTAAAGGCGGACAGTTTTTCCGGGGCCCTTAAAATGGGAACGGAGATCTTTCACCACCTCAAAAAAGTACTTCACGACCGCGGTCTGAGCACAGCTGTGGGGGATGAAGGCGGTTTTGCTCCGGCCCTTGATGGAACCGAGGATGCCCTGGACACCATCAGCAAGGCGGTAACCCAGGCGGGTTACACCATGGGAGAGGAAGTGATGATCGCCCTGGACTGCGCCTCTGCCGAGTTCTACGTGGATGGTAAATACGATTATACAAAGTTTGAAGGGGACAAAGGGGCGGTGCGCAGCTCTGCCGAGCAGGCGGACTACCTCGCCAGCCTTTGCGACAACTACCCGATCATCTCCATAGAGGACGGGATGGATGAAAATGACTGGGAAGGCTGGAAATTGCTTACCGACAAGGTGGGCGACAGGGTACAGCTGGTTGGCGATGACCTGTTTGTGACCAATGTGGAGCGCCTTTCAAGGGGTATTCGCGAGGGCATAGCGAATTCGATCCTGATCAAGGTCAACCAGATTGGAACGCTTACCGAGACCATTGCGGCAGTGAACATGGCAAAAAATGCGGGTTATACCTCCGTAATGTCTCACCGCTCCGGGGAAACGGAAGACAATACGATTGCAGACCTTGCGGTAGCGCTTAATACGGGTCAGATCAAGACAGGCTCTGCGTCACGCAGCGACCGGATGGCCAAATACAACCAATTGCTCCGCATAGAGGAGGAACTGGGCTCGGTAGCCCGTTTTCCAGGGGTAGAGGCCTTTAAGGTGTCCCGGTAATTTATCGGTTTATTAACATTTGGAAAGGCCCTCTGATCGGGGTCTTTTCCTATTTTGGGCCCAGGGGGCGCAGGGATGCGAAACCCATGATAAAAAGTGCAGGATGAGCCATCGATTTTTATTTGTAGCAGCGGAAAATGATGCCTTGCCGGAATGCAAGGCTGGAGGAATGGGAGATGTTGTACGGGATGTCCCCAGGGAGATTGCGGGAAGGGGAGATGCCGTTCAGGTGGTTGTCCCGTCCTACGGAAGGCTCCACCAGGCCGGGACCTTTGTGTCTACCCTTGAATTTTCCCTCAGAGGGGTTCCCTATTCTGCAGGACTCTTCAGGGTGGAACCAAAGAAAAAGACGGCTGGCATCACCCATTACGTCATACACCACCCCGAGATCACTGCCGGGGAAATCGCCCATATGTACCACCACGACCCGGAGGAACCTTTCTATACGGACACGGTGAAATTCACCATTTTCTGTACTGCCGTGGCCGAAGGGATAAAACAGGGTGCTTTCGGGGACCTGCAATTCATCCACCTGCACGACTGGCACAGCAGCCTGTTGTTGTTCCTGAGGGAATTTCATCCTTCCTACAGCATCCTGAAAAATATGCGGGTGGTCTACAGCATTCACAACCTTGCGATTCAGGGAATACGCCCTTTTGCAGGGAATTACTCTTCCCTGGAACACTGGTACCCGGGCCTGGCGTATGACCGGAAGGCACTGCAGGACCCCCGGTACTCCGACTGCATGAACCTGATGGCCCTGGGTATCCGGCTGGCAGATGCGGTGCATACCGTCTCTCCCACCTATAAGAATGACATTATGAGGCCCAGTGCGCCCCCGGAATTCATCGGCGGTGAGGGGCTGGAGGAAGATTTGGTGAATGCTGACAGGGAAGGGCGCCTCTACGGCATCCTGAACGGGTGTAATTACCGGAACATTCGTACGGCCCAACCCGGGGTTTTATTTCCGAACACCGTCAAAGAAATTTTCCGCTGGCTGCAGATGGAAGACAAAAAGTACAAGGCGGATTTTCTGGCGCATACAGGGGAGAAAGTCATTCGCCTGATGGAGGAGCCTCCCAGGATGATCTGTTCCAGCGTGGCCCGACTTACCGAGCAGAAGTTCTATTTTTTCAAGCGTTCCCCTGAGAGTCTCCTGCACCTTTTAAATCGGCTTGAA
>CBDUBB010000336.1:0-3071 GCA_965365265.1 uncultured Flavobacteriaceae bacterium | reverse complement strand
CTCGAAAATCTTTTCCATGGAAGGCAGTTTCATCCGTGTCCGACAAATATAGTTGGTACGGCAGAAAAATTAATCCAAATTTTTTAGGTTATTTTGTCCCCAGAAGACAATGCCCATGGAGCCGATTTACAGTGGATCGTGTACCGTATATTTCGGTGAAGCTACCGGGCCTGCACTCAGTTTATATCTGAAGACCAACAGGTTCTCCAGGGTGTTTGTGCTCACCGATGCCAACACGGCCATTCACTGCCTTCCTGTTTTTAAGAAGGAATTTGCCGAAGTGAAAGATGCTGTTCACTTACGCATTCCCGCCGGAGAGATTCACAAGAACCTGGACACATGCATGAAGCTTTGGGAGCAACTCTCAGAGCAGGGGGCAGACCGAAAAAGTCTGCTGCTTAATCTGGGGGGCGGTGTGGTTACCGACCTGGGGGGGTTTGTCGCTTCCACCTATCAACGTGGAATTTCCTTTGTAAACATCCCCACTACCCTGCTCTCTATGGTGGATGCCTCCGTAGGGGGTAAAACGGGAGTCGACCTGGGCACCCTGAAGAACCAGATAGGCGTGATACGGAACCCGGATTTGGTTCTGATCCGGCCCGGATACCTGGCCACGCTGGATAAAAGGCAGCTCAGGAGCGGTTTTGCCGAAATGCTAAAACACGGCCTGATCATGGACCGGGAGTACTGGAAGCGCCTGAAGGATCTCAACACCCTTGAATCCCCGGACCGATGGATCTATAAAAGCGTACGGATCAAAAATGAGGTGGTTACGGAAGATCCGAACGAAGGCGGCCGCAGGAAGATCCTGAATTTCGGTCATACCCTCGGCCATGCCCTGGAATCCTACTTTCTTGACAAGGAATCCCGGGAACCCCTGCTCCATGGAGAAGCCATCGCCATAGGAATGGTCCTCGAAGCCCATCTTTCGGTAGGTACCTGTGGTTTGTCCAGGAAGGAGTGCGATGAAATCCGGGAAGTCCTCCTACGATACTTCCCCAAGACACACCTGAAAGCGGAAGACCGGGAACCTATCCTCAGGCTGCTTCGTTACGACAAGAAAAATGCCCGGGGAAAGGTCCTTTTCACCCTCCTGGAAGGAATTGGCAAGGCGTGTATAAACCAGGAAGTGACTGCAGATCAGATGCATGCCGCATTTGATTACTACATGGAATAGGTTATTGGCCTACAGAAATATACCTCTTCACAACTCTTTTAAAGCGCGGTTGGGTTTATTCGTTAGATTCGAGAGTACCGATTATCTAGCAACCAAACCATGCAAGTCATGAGAAGAATTATCATCGACCACAAAAAGCTGACGCCGGCCCTGGCCGCGAGTCTGTTGGAAAAATTCCCGAACGGATACGGGGATGATGACCTGATTGCATTCAAGACCCCTGGGGGAGAATGGGTGGAAGCCGTGGAGCTTCAAACATCGGAAGCCCTGTATCTGGTAAAAATCAGCAAGCGTCTCTCCAACCTGTTGTCTTCCCTCGAAGATTTAGGTGGGGATTCGTTTGAGGAAATCGAAAAAGAATACGACGGGTCCCTGGAGGGGGAGATCAGCCTGGAAGAGTAATTTCAACGCCCAAGGTAGCGGGCCCTCAGGATATTTCTATGATGTTTCTGATGTCCGCATATGATAAATCCCATAGCGCCAATGCTCATGGGATTTCCACTGGCATTGCCCTTCCAGAACAAGCGTTCCTCTGGAAAACTGCTGAATAAAAGCAGGGAGGACTCCCGCACCACTTCATATTCCCGTATCACAGATTCTTTGCTGCGCGCTGCAGCCAGGCTCATCGGAACATAGGCATCCTGGTCAAAGCCGGGCAAAGGAGTAACATCTTTTCTGCCAAACCGCAGCGCCCTGTACTGAAATACGCGTTCCGTGTCCAGTACATGGACCAGTACTTCCGCAACGGTCCACTTTTCAGGGGCATACCTGTAATTCCACTGCTCATCGGGAATACTGCGGATGAACTCGGGGAAATTTCCCATCTGCCGTTCCATCAAATCCAGCAGGGAGGCCTCGCCCAGGGTTTTGAGGTAAGGCTGGTAATACGCCGGGCAATCGCCCTCCTTAAGTTCTGAAAGCATCATGGGCACTAGAGGTTATCGCTTATAATTCGTTAAAAATGGTATGCATGAGCCGCTTTTTGTCATTTATACTCTCTTCAAGCGAAATCATGGTTTCAGTACGGCTGATCCCATCAATGTCGTCTATCTGGAAAATGATGTTCTTGGCATGGGTGGTGTCCTGGGCCCTGATTTTACAAAAGATATTGAACTTCCCCGTAGTGATATGGGCCACAGTTACATAGGGTATTTCCGTCAGCCGCTCCAACACGAACTTTGTCTGATGCGTCTTTTCGAGGAAAATGCCCACATAGGCAATAAAAGAATATCCCAGCTTTACGTAATCAAGCGTAAGGGAACTACCCTTGATAATGCCGGCCTCTTCCATTTTCCGGACCCTAACGTGGACCGTGCCCGCAGAAATCAATAATTTTTTGGCAATATCCGTAAACGGGGTACGGGTATTGTCAATTAGCATATCTAAGATCTGGTGATCGATTTCATCCAGTTTAACTTTCGCCATTGTAAATATTTTTAGCAAAAATACATTATTAAGAAATATTATGTAACAAATGGCTGTAATTTTTGCATTATATGCAACGATTCAGGAAGAAGTGGGGCGAAACAGCTCAAAAAGAACTGTTGATTCTTTTAAGGTACTCAAATGCTCAGGTCGGGCCGCATCCCACAGCTGGTGCCCGAAATACTCACTGAGTTCCCCTTCCTGAACAATGACAGGACGAAAATGGATCTGTTCCCCCTCCAGCACCTCTGTATACTGGAGGCCGACCCTGGTCCCGGGAGCATAGTTCTCGTTAAGGAGGTGGGCATTGCTGATCAGAATATCCAGGAACAGGGACTTGTTTTCCGGGATTTTCATGTACTCGGCAACCGGGACCTTTTTATAAGAGCTCAACTGTATGTCTGTTAAGGCGTTCTGCAGGGCCTGGTAGACATAAAACCGGGCTTCTTCCCGCTGATAATCCCCGGGG
>CBDUBB010000335.1:0-3087 GCA_965365265.1 uncultured Flavobacteriaceae bacterium | reverse complement strand
CACGAATCTCCATGACCACATCCTTGGCATCTTCCGGATCCTTTGGAATGAGCAGCATTTTAATCTGTTCTTCCAAAGCGGGCAGGGCTCCCTGGGCCTCTTCCAACTGCATTTTGGCCATTTCGGTCATCTCCGGATCACTGCCCTCAGAGATCAATTCCTCCGCCTCGCGGATCCGGTCCTGCAGTTCGATGAGCAGCTCCCTCTTTTCCATGATCTCCTTGAGGTCCTTGTACTCCTTGTTCAACTGGATATACTTCTTCTGGTCCGAAATAATATCCGGCTGTATGATAAGGTCGGAGACCTCGTCAAACCGCTGTTTTACAATATCGAGTTTTTCCAGCATACGTCTTTGAGTTCCCCGCGAAGGTACGATTTTTATAGGTCAATTCCAGCCATACCAGTGTCGCAAAAGTACCTGATGAACCCAGGAACAAAGGCATGGGAAAAGCCCGCCCTGGAAGTGTTTAAGTGAGAAATAAAAGGAGGATGTTACTCGTAAATGCGCAGCAGGTCTCCATCCTGTGAAGTCCTGAAGATCTTCAGGGGGTTCCGGGTAACTGTATTCAAAGGGGTGCCGTCCTGGGAAAACTGAGAGCCGTGCACATAGCATTCGAAAATCCCCCCCTGTTCACTGACAAAGCTCACCCCGGGGTTCTGCTCGTGGCTGCAAATGCGGCTGGCGGCCACAAAATTGCCTTCCAGGTTACGCGCCACCACCACATCGTTTCGGATGATAAAATCCCCGTTGTTGGCCAGATCGGCTCCGTCCGGCCCGCTGAGGTCAATGGTGAAATCCACCCCGGTTGGGATTTCTTCTTCTTCGGCTCCGGATGCATCACTCGAACATCCCTGAAGGCAGGGAAAGGTAAGGGCAAAGGCAGCCCCTGCGCCCAAAGACCGTAAAAAGGCTTTTCGTTCCATGTATTGAGAATTTAGGTCCTACCCCCGTATAAGGATAGAACGAAAGGAAGGCACAATTCGTATTTTTAATAGGTGAAAGTACCGTATGGGCTCTCGATGGTGAGCTTTTTGCCTTCCCAGGCTTCCACCCTTCCGATGACCCGGGCATCAATCTGGAAGGATTCTGCGATGGCGATCAGGTCGGCTGCCAGGGATTCCGGGACATAGAGCTCCATGCGGTGTCCGCAGTTGAAGACCTGGAACATCTCCCTCCAGCCGGTCCCGGATTCGCGCTGGATCAGCTCGAAAAGGGGCGGCACCGGCAGTAACCGGTCCTTGATAACATGCAGGTTTTCCACAAAATGCAGGATCTTGGTCTGGGCACCCCCGCTACAGTGTACCATTCCGTGGATCTCGCCGGGTCCGTGGGAATCCAGGATTTTTCGGATCACAGGGGCATAGGTCCGGGTCGGGGAAAGCACGAGTTTTCCGGCGTCCAAAGGGGTGCCGGGGACAGCTTCCGTCAGGCTCCTGCCTCCCGAATACACCAGATCATCCGGGACCTCCGGATCGAAACTTTCCGGATACAGGGATGCCAGTTTGCGGTGGAAGACATCGTGTCGGGCAGAGGTCAAACCGTTACTGCCCATGCCCCCGTTGTACTGCTTTTCATAGGTGGCCTTTCCATAGGAGGCCAGCCCCACTATTACATCCCCGGCCTGTATCCGGGCATTGTCAATAACCTGGTCCCTGCGGATTCTCGCAGTAACGGTTGAATCCACGATGATCGTCCGCACCAGATCGCCCACATCGGCGGTCTCACCACCCGGGCTCCTGATGGTAACGCCCCACTGCTTCAGGTCTTCGATAAGTTCTTCCGTTCCCTGGATGATGGCGGAAATGACCTCCCCAGGGATCTTGTTGGCGTTCCTGCCGATGGTGGAGCTGAGCAGGATGTCGTCTGTGATCCCGACGCAAAGAAGGTCGTCCAGGTTCATTACCAGGGCATCCTGGGCAATGCCCTTCCAGACGGAAAGGTCCCCGGTTTCCTTCCAGTACATATAGGCAAGGGAGGACTTGGTGCCCGCCCCATCGGCGTGCATGACAAGGCAATAGTCCGCGTCCCCGGTGAGATAGTCAGGGACAATTTTGCAGAACGCCTTTGGGAACAGCCCTTTGTCTATATTTTCAATAGCCTTGTGGACATCGTCCTTGGTGGCGGAAACCCCGCGTTTCTGATAGCGGCCGGAAGCATTGGAGCCCATGGTGGATGGTTTGGATTGGGACAAAAATACGAGAATCCTCCGGATCGCGAACCCAAAAGGCCGCGACCCTGAAAGTCCTGCCTACTTCACAAACAAAAGCTCCCGGTATTTGGCCAGCGGCCAGTGGTCGTCTCCCACGAGGCGCTCCAGGCGGTCGCCGTGATACCGGATTTCCTCAAAATAAGGAAGGACGGCATCGCAATAGGCCCGGGCCTTTTTGTGGATATCCTTCAGGGAGTTGGCCCGTTTTCGGGCCTCCGTCATGGCATCTGTCTTCTTACGCAGGGCCTGCAGGTGCTCCGCCAGTTGTTCAAGGATCCCCAATTGGGCCTCCCCCATTTTCTTATGGGCCGCCCCGTAGACTTCTCTCAGCCCGGAAATATTCCGGAGCAGGTCATTCTGATAGCCGATGGTGGCCGGGATGACATAGTTGTAGACCAGCTCCCCCAATACCCTGCCTTCAATCTGAAGGTTGAGCACATAGGTTTCGAGTTCCACTTCCTGCCGGGCCCGCACCTCCGTTTCCGTCATCACCCCGGTGGCCCGGAACAAATCCAGGGTTTCGGAAGCGGTGAGCACCTCCATGGCGGCCGGGGTATTCTTCTGGTTGCTCAGTTTGCGGCGGGCAGCCTCCTTTTCCCATTCTTCGCTATAGCCATCCCCGTCAAAACGGATCCGCTTGCTGGACTTGATGTATTCCCGAAGGACATTGAAGATCGCTTCGTCCTTTTTGAGTTTTTTGCCGTTTATCAGCCGGTCTACCTCTTCCTTGAATTCCCGCAACTGCATGGCGACGATGGTGTTGAGGATCGTCATCGGCTTGGCACAATTGGCCTTGGACCCCACGGCCCGGAATTCGAACTTGTTGCCCGTAAAGGCAAAGGGAGAGGGCCGGGTCCGGTCTGTATTGTCCAGCAGG
>CBDUBB010000334.1:0-3114 GCA_965365265.1 uncultured Flavobacteriaceae bacterium | reverse complement strand
CAAAGCTATGGCGGGTAAAAAAGTTCAAGGTTCAAGGTTCAAAGATGGACTTCTGATTACTATAATCGCGAACTGCCAACTGCTAACTGCTGCTGCTAACTGCAACTGCCAACTTTACAAGGGGCCCCCACCCACCCGTACTCAAGATACCGGGCAAGGCTGCATTTCCACAGCAGGGAATACCCTGTAAAGCACATCCCCCAACTTCGTATCTTTGCCCCCTGATAATAGGAGGTTCTCATGAGGTACTTTATGCAGTTCTCGTATTTTGGCAAGAATTACCACGGCTGGCAACGACAGCCGGAGGATCTTTCCGTGCAGGAAGTCCTGGAGGACCGGCTGGGGACTATCCTGGGGAAGCATGTGGATATCGTGGCGGCGGGGCGAACGGATGCCGGGGTACACGCCCGGATCATGATGGCCCATTTTGACTGGGAGCCCCCTCTAAAGGAAGACCTGCTGCACCGGCTCAATGCCTTTTTGCCGGATGATATCGCCATACAGCATATCCGACCAGTAAAGCCCGGCGCCCACGCCCGTTTTGATGCCCTGAGCCGCACCTACCAGTACCGCATGGTACAGTACAAAGACCCTTTTGAGCAGGATACGGCTTACTACCTGATCCACCCCCTCAATTTTGAGGCTATGAATACCGCCGCCTCCCTTTTGCTTGAGCACTCTGATTTCCAGGCCTTTTCAAGGGTGCATACGGACGTTAAAACGTTTATATGCGATATCAGCCATGCAAAATGGGAACAGGAAGGGGATGTCTGGATATTCACCATCACTGCAGACCGGTTCCTGCGGAACATGGTTCGGGCTGTGGTTGGAACCCTTTTAGAAGTGGGCAAAGGTAAAATGACCCTGGAGGATGTTAAGAGTATTATAAAAAGCCGGGATCGGTCCCGGGCCGGGGCATCCGTACCCGCAAAAGGCCTATATTTGACCGGGATAACCTACCCTGAAGACATTTACCTCACCCATGGAGAAGGATAGCGGAAAGGCATTTGACATGTACCTTTTTAAAAGGGTGCTGGCATTTACACGGCCCTACAAGCCGACGTTTCTCGGAACGGCTATCGCAGCTATCCTGCTCACTGTATTTGCAGTGCTCACGCCCCTCCTGTTAAAGGAAATCATCGATGTGGCCATACCCCAGCGGGATCAGGACCTCCTTCTGAACCTCGCCCTTTTGATGCTCGGCGTTTTAATCGGCCAGGTGGTTTGCCAGCTGTTGTTTACCTACTATGCAAACTGGCTGGGGGAATCCGTAATCAAGGACATGCGTATCCGCCTGTTCAAACAGATGATCGGGTTCCGGATGAAGTATTTCAGCAAGTCTTCCATCGGAGTCCTGGTGACCCGTTCGGTGGCAGACCTGCAGCGGATCGGGGAAATTTTTTCCCAGGGCTTTTTTATGATAGTCGCAGACCTGTTGAAGATGCTGGTGGCCTCTGCGATCATGTTGTGGCTGAACTGGAGGCTTGCGCTGCTGGTCTTTGCCATCCTTCCGGTTATCCTGTATGCCACACGGCTGTTCCAACGGGCCATGAAGGTCGCTTTTACAGAGGTACGCGCCCAGGTATCCAACCTGAATTCCTTCGTGCAGGAGCGCCTGACGGGAATGAAGATCGTACAGCTCTTTACCCGGGAGCAGATAGAGTCGGAGAAGTTCCGGCAGATCAACGAAAAGCACCAGAATGCCTGGTTGAAAACGGTCTGGTACAACTCTTTCTTTTTTCCGGTAGCAGAAATCGTGACTTCCCTGGCCATCGGCCTGGTGGTTTGGTACGGCGGGTTGCAGAACATCGCCAATGTGGGTAATGAAATCGCGGGTACGTTGTTTGCCTTCATTTTACTGATTGAAATGCTTTTCCGCCCCTTAAGGCAGATTGCAGATAAATTCAATACGCTTCAGATGGGGATGGTCGCCGCCGGGAGGGTTTTTAAGATCCTGGATACCGATAGTCGCATCGAGGACACCGGCAGCGTGGAGGTAGACCATATGCAGGGAGCCATAGAATTCTCCCAGGTTCGTTTTTCCTACGAGCCGGATGAAGAAGTCCTCCACGGCATCTCCTTTAAGGTGGCCCCGGGTGAAAAGGTGGCCATTGTGGGGGCCACAGGGGCTGGCAAGTCCACCATCATTAATCTGCTCAACCGCTTTTACGATATCGATTCCGGCCACATCCTGCTGGACGGCCATGACATTACGGAATATAAACTCGCCTCCCTTCGAAACAACATTGCCGTCGTTTTGCAGGATGTATTTCTCTTTGCTGACACCATCGGCAACAACATATCCCTGAACGATCCGGACCTCCGGCAGGAAGACATTGAAGATGCGGCCCGTCAGATCGGGGTACATGAATTCATCAGCAGCCTGCCCGGAGGCTACAACTACAATGTGAAGGAACGGGGTAGCATGCTCTCAAGCGGCCAGCGGCAGCTGATTGCCTTCCTCAGGGCCTATATGCGCAACCCCAGTATCCTGGTGCTGGATGAAGCCACCTCTTCCATAGATACGTACTCCGAACAGCTCATCCAGCGTGCCTCAGAAAAAGTTACGGAAGGGCGGACCTCCATCATCATCGCCCACCGACTGGCCACGGTCAAAAAGGTGGACAAGATCCTTGTTTTGGAAAAGGGACAGGTAGTGGAAATGGGTACCCACCAGTCCCTTCTCAAGAAGAAGGGTTACTACAGCAAGCTCTACGAGGCCCAGTTTATGGCGGAGGAAGTTGTTTAGGCTTCGGGTGGCTTAAGAGAGTCAAAGTCCAGGGTGCCGGTTAGGAACAGCAGTGCCATGATTCCTGCAATCAGCATAAAAAAGAGCACTAAGGTTAACAGCAGGTACAGCAAGGATCTTCCCATCATAGACCAAAACCCGAAACGATTTAGTCTTTGAAGCACATACAGGCAGAAGGCCAGCACAAGGCTTGAAGCTATCTGGTTCAAAGAAGCATAGGTGAAGATGAATATTATGAAGGATGGTACCTGAGAGCCACGGATCCGGTAAACAATGAAACCTTCAGCTTCATATATGGCGTACTCAATCCCTCAGGCACCCAAGAGCACAGCTTCACCGACGAGGGATTTTGGGCCCGTCATCTG
>CBDUBB010000333.1:0-3144 GCA_965365265.1 uncultured Flavobacteriaceae bacterium | reverse complement strand
TCGTTATGCCGCATCTGAAGGTCAGTTATCGGGACTATAGGAAGGTTGGACTTCAGGAGCTCCCACTTGCCACCCCCGTTAAACGAAACATACAGGCCCGTTTCGGTGCCTGCCACCAACAGGTCCTTCCGGAGAGGGTCTTCCCGCACCACCCTGGTGTAGGCCCCATTCGGAATTCCGGAAGTGATATTCTCCCAGGTCTTCCCATAATTGGTCCTCTTGTAAAGGGCAGGGGTGAAATCGTTAAACTTGTAACGGGTAGTTGCGATATAAACAGTCCCGGGATCGTGGGGCGACACTTCGATGGCATTTACCAGGGTCTCCGGCATTCCCTTGGGGGTGATGTTTTCCCAATTCGCCCCATTGTCCCGGGTCAGGTGTACCAGGCCGTCATCGCTCCCGGTGTAGATAACCCCGGCTTCGTGGGGGGATTCGGCAACATAGCTGATAGTGCCATAATTCTCTGCCCCCACCGCTTCATTGGTGTAAGGCCCTCCCCCATTGCCCTGTTTGTCGTCCTGGTTGCCTGTAAGGTCCGGGGAGACTACCTCCCATGTATCGCCTTCATCCCGGGTTCTCAGCAGGTACTGAGCTGCGTGGTAATAGGTGTTCGGCTCATGCACGGATTTGATAATCGGGGCATTCCAGTTAAACAGGTATTTCATCTCCCGGGCTGGTAGGCCGAGGTACAGGTTGGGTTCGATCATTACCTGGGTTCCCGTTTTGGCTTCCACGTCCAGGAGTTCCACGGTGCCCAGATAACTTCCCCCCATCACCTTGACCGGGTTCTCAGGATCGAAGGCCAAAAAGGCGCTCTCCCCTCCTGCAGAAGCTTCCCAGTGCTCCCTGCCGATCCCGGAGGTCCCCATCCCGATACTCGCAATCTTAACCGAACTATTGTCCTGTTGACCCCCATAGAGGTTGTAAGGGAAGAGGTTATCCACGGATACCCTGTAGAACTGGGCCGTGGGCATATTGTCCTGGGTAGACCAGGTTTCGCCTCCGTCAAAGGTGATTTCCGCTCCCCCATCATCGGATATCACCATGTTTTTTGAGTTCGCCGGGTTGATCCACAGGTCGTGGTAATCCCCGTGGTGCGTATTGATTTCCTCCCAGGATTTTCCCCCGTCAATAGAGCGATAGGGGGAGGCACTGAGTACATAGACCGTGTGCTCGTCAAGGGGGTCGGGCGTGACTTCTATGTAGTACCAGGCACGTTGTATCAGCCTGTGGTCCCCACTGACCCGCGTCCAGGAATCCCCTGCGTCCATGGAGACGAAAAGCCCTCCTTTTTCCTGCTGGCTGTCGCTCTCCACCACTGCATACAACCGGCTGGGATTAGCTCGTGAGACGGCCACTGCCATCTTTCCCTTTTCCTCGGGGAGGCCCTGATGAATCTTAAACCAGGTCTCGCCCCCATCGGTAGATTTATACATGCCACTGCCGGAACCCCCACTGATTACCTTCCATGGCTTTCGGATGTGCTCCCACATGGCGGCATACAGGACCTGCGGATTATGCACGTCTATGGACAGGTCGCTGCAGCCGGTAAGGTCGTTCACATAGAGGACTTGTTTCCAGGTAATCCCGCCATCGGTGGATTTGTAGATCCCCCGTTCCTTTGTGGGTCCGTGAAGGGCTCCCTGGGCTGCGACCCAGACCAGGTCCGGATTTTGCGGGTGTACGACGATACCTGCTATATGACGGGTACCCTCCAGGCCCATGCGCTGCCAGGTCTTGCCTGCATCCGTGGATTTATAAACCCCGTCCCCGTAAGAGGTCATCACACCCCTGGGTGCGTGTTCGCCCATGCCAACGTAAACCACATTGGGGTGGCTCTCTGAAACGGTGACCACCCCTACGGATCCCGTTTGAAAATATCCATCAGAAATATTGGTCCAGTGCTGGCCCGCATTGGTCGTCTTCCAAAGACCGCCTCCGGTAGTTCCCATATAGTAGGTAAAAGGGTCGCCGACAACCCCTGAGGAACCCGTGGAGCGACCTCCCCTGAAAGGGCCGATATTCCGGAATTTGACCGGTTGCATATAGGTGTTCAGGTCCTGGGCGGGCCCGCTAAAAGTAACACAGAACAATAGCCCGAAAAGGATGCTTTTTTGCATGAGGTTGGTTTTTTGGAATCGATCACTAAAGATAGGAGATTCGGACCGTATAGTAATAAGGAAAGGGTTAGAGAAGCGAATTTTTCCGTACCTTTTTCAAAACCGACCACATCATGAGTGCGCAGCGATTCCTTGTATTCTTCTTCCTCCTATCCGTAGCTCCATTAGTACGTGCCCAGACATCCCCTCAGCAATTGGATGCCATGATTCAACAGGGCATGGAAGACTGGCATATCCCCGGCCTGGCGGCCATCGTGGTATCCGACGGAAAAATTGCATTCAGCCGCGTATATGGGGTCACCGATGTGGGTACCCGTAGCCCGGTGGACCCACAGACCCTGTTCAATATGGGGTCCACCACCAAGGCGGTGGTGTGTATGGCCCTGGGGGTCCTTGTAGACCAGGGAAAACTGGGCTGGGAAGATAAGGTGCGGGAACACCTGCCTGAATTTCGTCTTTCCGATCCGTACATTACCGAGGAAGCGCGTGTAAAGGACCTGCTTACTCATAACCTGGGAATTGCCGGGGCCGACCTCCTCTGGGTACTGGACAGCGTTTCCACCAGGGAAACCCTAAACAGGTTTGCCCTTGCAAAAAAAGCCTATCCCGTCCGGGGGGGATATCAGTACAACAACCTGATGTATGCAGCAGCAGGAGAGGTAATCCAGGCCGTTTCAGGAAAGCACTGGACTGAATTCGTTCGGGAGGAACTTTTCAAACCCCTACAAATGACCCGGACTGTTGCCAAAGTCACTGATCTGTTTAGTGCCGGTAATTATGTCACCCCCTATTTCTATGAAGAAGGAAAGGGGTTTATCGAAGTTCCCTATAACCGCTCCGACCAGATCGGGGCTGCCGGGATGATCTGGACCTGTGCAGCCGATATGGAAAACTACCTGCAGTTCCTGGTAGGGGGTGGCTCCTTTAACGGACAGGTAATCCTGAAACCTGAGACGTTCGCCTACCTGTTCAAACCCCACACCCTGTTGCCGGAATCCGGATTTTACCCCACACGGCAGCTGAC
>CBDUBB010000332.1:0-3145 GCA_965365265.1 uncultured Flavobacteriaceae bacterium | reverse complement strand
CCTGACGGGCATGGATCCCGTCGTTACCTGGAGCCTGGCCATTATTGCAGGGGGCGGGACGGCAACGGCCATAAAGGGAGCTGCAGCGGGAAGCCGGCTTGCATCATCCCTGGGAACAGGTGGGCTGGCCAATCCGTTGGTTTCCACGGTTGAAACGGCGGCGGCCTCCGCCATTAGCCTGGCATACATCCTGGCACCGGTCCTGGCAGCCTTTTTGGTCATCATTGTCCTGGCCTTTGTGTTTCGCATCTATAGAAAACTAAGGCCGGAACGGAAGAAGTCTCCCTGAGACAATTAACGTATTTTTGTCAATGCAGCAATAAAAACAAACCCAAGTGAAGACCATCGCGATGATTCCGGCACGATACGCCGCCTCCCGCTTTCCGGGCAAGCTCATGAAAGATCTTGCCGGCAAGCCGGTGATCGTGCGCACTTATGAGGCTGCTGTTAAAACCGGCCTTTTCGATGCCGTGCTGGTGGTAACCGACAGTGAAGAAATCGCCCAGGCCATCCGATCGGCCGGGGGAAAGGTCATGATGAGCCGGGAGGAACACGAGACCGGCAGCGACCGGATAGCTGCGGCGGTAGCGGACCTTGACGTGGATATCGTGGTTAACGTACAGGGGGATGAACCCTTTACAGAAGGGGAAAGCCTCGAAAAGCTGCTTTCGGTTTTCCGGGAAGATCCGCAACAGGAGATCGACCTGGCATCCCTGATGACCGAAATTACGGATATCGATGAGATCAGGGATCCCAACACGGTAAAGGTTATCACCGACACCCATGGTTTTGCGCTTTATTTTTCCAGGGCACCCATTCCCTTCCAGCGTGCGGAAACCCCCAAAGCCACCTATTTCAAGCACAAAGGGGTCTACGCCTTTCGAAAGCGGGCACTTCTGGATTTCCGGAGTCTGCCCATGCAGCCCCTGGAAGCCGTTGAGAAAATAGAGGCAATCCGTTTCCTGGAATATGGGAAGAAGATCAAAATGGTGGAAACCCGGGTCACCGGCATCGAAATCGATACCCCGGAGGACCTTGAAAAGGCGAAGAAAGTATGGACCTGAATTTCAAAGACATCACCACCATTGGCTTTGATGCGGATGATACCCTTTGGGTGAACGAAACCTACTTTCGGGAGGCAGAGGATGAGTTCGCCGCCCTGCTGGAATCCTTTGAAACCAAAAACACCATAGACCAGGAACTCTTTAAGGTGGAAATGCGCAACCTGGACCTCTACGGGTATGGGATCAAAGGTTTTATGCTGTCCATGATCGAATCTGCCCTGGAGCTTTCCAACGGAAAGGTTTCCCAGCAGACCATAGGGAGGATCCTGGATGTTGGAAAGCGGATGATTACCCATGAACTAGAATTACTCGATGGGGTGGAGGAAGTACTTAAGGCCCTCTCCCCCAAATACCGATTGCTCGTGCTCACCAAGGGGGATTTGCTGGACCAGGAGCGAAAGCTGGAAAAGTCAGGGCTTATCGACTATTTCCACCACGTGGAGGTACTCAGTGACAAAAAGGAGATCAACTATCTCCGCCTGCTGGAGCACCTGGAAATCGATGTGAGCGAATTTCTGATGGTGGGTAACTCCCTGAAGTCCGATGTACTGCCCATTCTGAACATAGGTGCCCGGGCGGTACATGTCCCTTTTCATACTACCTGGGCTCACGAAGAAGTCCATCCGGACCAGCACGAGAACCGGCATCTGACCCTGTCCAGTCTCAGGGAGCTTATAGGGCACTTAAACTGAATTTATGAAACTGAAAGATTCAACAAACGTAGGTGCGGCCATGAAGGGAACCAAGTTCCGGAATTTCCCTATGGTGCCCCGGGTCATTTTTGGGGCGGGGAGCTTTGACCAGCTCCAGGAAATCCTGCTCCCGCGACGAAGGAATTCGGATGCGCCGTTTGTATTCCTCGTGGACGATGTTTTTGAAGGAACCTCGCTAATGGCTCGCATCCCGGCTATCATGGAAGATCAGATTATACTGATTTCCGCAGAGGAGGAACCAAAAACGCATCAGGTGGATGCGCTGGTAGAAAAAATCAGATCCGAAAACCCGAAGGTGCCTGCAGGGATTGTCGGTATTGGGGGAGGGACCCTGCTCGACCTGGCAAAGGCCGTTGCCATTATGATGAACAACGAGGGCCGGACCCAGGACTATCAGGGCTGGGACCTGGTCCGAAATGAATCCCTTTACCACGTGGGAGTGCCCACCCTGAGCGGCACCGGTGCTGAAGTTTCCAGGACCACTGTATTGCTGGGCCCGGAGCGAAAACTGGGCATAAACTCAGACTATACCCCTTTTGATCAGGTAGTGCTGGACCCGGACCTGACCAAAGGGGTTTCCAGAGAACAGTGGTTCTATACGGGCATGGACTGCTTCATCCATTGCGTGGAATCCCTGAACGGTAACTATATCAATGCGTTCAGCCGCAGTTACGGGGAGAAGGCTATGGAGCTTTGCAGGGAAGTGTTTTTAGAGGACCTGGAACCTTCTGATAGCCGGGAAAAATTGATGATGGCCTCCTGGCATGGCGGCATGAGCATAGCTTACAGCCAGGTGGGAGTGGCCCATGCCCTGAGTTATGGATTGTCTTATGTGCTGGGCACCCCTCACGGCCTTGGGAATTGCCTTGTCTTCAGGCATTTGGAAGAATATTACCCCGAAGGCGTCCGCCTTTTCAACGCCATGGCTGCAAAGCAGGGGATTGAATTCCCTGAGAAGGTTTGTGGGGATCTCACGGAACACGACCTGGATACCATGGCAGAGGTGGCCCTTGGAATGGGGCCCCTATGGGAAAATGCCCTTGGCCAGGATTGGGAGACGAAAATCGACCCTGAGCGGATCAAGGAAATCTATCGGAAGATCTAGCACCTCCCCCATGAAATCATTTACCTCTTTTCTCTTTCACAGGCTGCTGGGCTGGAAATTCCAGGGCCGTTTTCCCGACCTTAAGAAATGTGTGGTAATCGTGGTTCCGCATACGCACTGGATGGATTTTTTTATCGGCCTGATGGTGCGCAAGCTCATAGGAGTCCAGATAAATTACGTTGGCAAGAAGAGCCTCTTTGAAGGCCCCTTCGGCTGGTTCTTCCGAGCCCGTTTCGTCGGCGCGGGCGGCTGCTTGTTCGAGT
>CBDUBB010000331.1:0-3149 GCA_965365265.1 uncultured Flavobacteriaceae bacterium | reverse complement strand
TACGCTCATAGCTGACCTCTCGCTGATTCACAGAGATACGCCCTGTCGGGATGGGGCGGTTCTTGGTCCGGAACACCAGCGAATCCAGACCCCGTTCAATAACCTGGTTGTAGGCATTAGAAGCACCTACCATGCAGTACCCGCCGAAGGTGAGCAACAGGATGGGTACCAATCGGATCTCTTCGGCTCCCAGCAGGTACCCGGCAACAGCGGAGAAAACCACGCTTACCGCCAGTTTCGCCTTGGTGATTTCCTTGAAATCCGTGTAGGCAACCCGTAATGGATGTGGCTGTATCGCGCCTGCGGCAGGTTTCATTCGCTTTTGTTCTGGCCCGCAAAGATACGGATGAGGCCGCTTCTTTCCAACGCCTAATCCATTATCGGGTCCCGGGAAGCCACTTACGGGTTTTTCATAAAAAAACCCCGGCGGATGCCAGGGTGTGTTTTCGTTTCAAGATCGCAGCTTTTACTGAAGCTTGAAGGTGATCGGGATGCTAAATGGTACCCGTACCGGACGGCCCCGTTGTCTTCCCGGGGTCATCTGAGGTAGTTTCTCGATGATCCGGCGTGCCTCAGCTTCCAGGTTCTTATCCGGCCCTCTCAGGCGAATATTCCCAATGGATCCATCCTTCTGGATGGTAAACATCACCGCTACACGACCCTGTATTCCCATTTCCTGGGCAATTTCAGGATAGCGGAAATTCTTCCGGATGTGCTTCTGGATCATTTCGTTGAAACAGGCCTTTTTATCACTGGCACTTTCACAACCAGGGAAGACAGGCACGTCTTCGATCACTGCAAAGGGCACCTCTATATCCTCTTCAACCTCTTCCACTTCGATGTCCTCCACCTCGATGATCTCTTCTTCCTGACTGGTCTCGGTAGACTCGATAATCGTTTCTTCTACTTCTTCCTCATCTTCCACAACCTCGATCACTTCAGGAGCAGCAGGAGGCGGGGGAGGCGGCGGGGTCTTGATCTGTTCCGTCATAGGGACCTCTTCGTCCAACATATCCTCTACATTAAGGGAGATGTCGTAGTTATTCGCCTCATCATAGGTCTTCCACTCAAGGGCTACGTACACCAGCACCATCACCAAAGCCAGCCCCAGCACAAAATAGAGCCCGCTATTTTTGTTCAGGTCGGCTTTTTTACTCTTTTTGACTTCCATGGTATTCCATTATTTAATGTTCGCTAATTTAACTATTATTTTCCCAATTAAGCAATTAATCAGGCCAATTTAATGATTCCTGTTTTCTTAACAGAACCGACGCCAGCCAGCCCCCAAGGCCTATTCCGACGATGTTGGCTGCCAGATCGGCCAATTCTGCACTTCGATCCATTCCCATCCTTTCCTGCAGGAGTTCAATAATCATACCATAGATCAAAAGGCCCACTCCCGCCCAAATAATGGAAGGTTTCTTTTTCATTCGGTGGCGATACCGTTCCCAAAGGAAAAAGACACCAAGCAGCATTGCTATCAAATAGAATCCCATATGAACCCATTTGTCCATATAGGGTATTTCCGGACCCCCCAGGTCGAAGTTGTCCATGGGCATCAGGCTTAGCGCGCTGAGCAGGGCCATCCAGGAAAAAAACAAAAAGGAGAACAGTCCTTTCCTAGGCACCCACCAGTTCCTTGTAGGCATCGGCATCCAGCAACTCATCCAGCTCGGAAGGGTCCGACATCCGGATTCGGATCATCCAACCTTCCCCATAGGGGTCTTCGTTCACCTTTTCAGGTTCTTCCTCCAGACTCTCGTTGAATTCAATAATCTCCCCGCTGACGGGCAGAAAAAGGTCAGAAACCGTCTTCACGGCCTCCACCGTCCCAAAAACTTCTTCTTTTTCCAGGGTTTCATCCACGGTCTCCACTTCCACATAGACAATATCACCCAACTCACCCTGGGCAAAATCTGTGATCCCGACGGTGGCCACATCGCCATCCACCTGAATCCATTCGTGATCTTTGGTATACTTCAGTTCAGAAGGAATGTTCATATTATCAGTTTTAGCTAGTCCAGCAAATGTATGTTTTCCTCCGGCTCCTGCCAAGTGAGTCCAAAAAAAAGTGTAACCCCCTGAACTGGAGCCTTTCTACTCCCCGGCAAATTCAATGGTTCCGGAAGGCGTTACCCCTAGTTCCCGAAATTATAGCGGATCGTGAAGCCGGCATTGATCGTAGTTTGGGGAAAGGCCGTGGAAACGGCAAACTGTGAGAAGGAGTGGTCGTAGAAGAATAGGGCATTCAGGTTTTTAGTCAGGGCGTAATCCGCCGTGAATTTGATCGATAGCAAATTCTGCCCGGAGGTTATCTGATTGTTCTCGATATCCAGGTTGCGGATAATGGTGATATTGTCCCGAAGGCTGACATCTGCCTTCAGGTTGAGATCGCCCTTGAGACGCTGGCGTTCCCCACCCATCCGGGTGACAAATTGCACATCCTTGAATCGATATCCCAGGCCAACGGTATACTCTTTTCCATTGATCTCCGTGAGCAGGTTGTTGTCAAAACTCAGGGAAAGGGCACGGTCTGTGCGAACCTCCGCGAGGACACTCATACTGTTCTGCATCTCGAAATCCACCCGGATAAGCGGATTAAACTGATCGTTGAGCACCACGTTATTGATGATGTCCTCAGGCAAAAGATTCTGGTTTTCGGGATCTATCGGGGGCAGGCCGGAATTCACAAGCTGGTCCCGCTCGAGGTTGGTCTGAAAGGAATTAATGCTGTACGCTGCGCGGTACCCGTGGCTCAGGGAGAATCGTTTGAACTTTTTCCGGAACCACTTGTTCTTCATCAGGCCCGTGTATTTGATGTTCCAGTTCGGGATGGGAATATCCCGGAAGGAACTGAGGTTGACACGTCCGGCATCCTGTCCGGTATAGGCGGCAAAGAAAGCCGGCAAAATAACATCCTGGCTGGGACCATCTTCAAAAACTAAGAATTCATTCTTTTTAGCCACAAACTCCCCCACTCCACCTGGGAAAAATTCATCACCTGTCAGCAAGGTCATCACTTCTGCGGCGGCACGCGAGAAAGTCGAATGCCCGGATATGTACCCTGCGAATGGTGGAGGAATGAATGTAGGCCTTTGATAGGGCCACCAGTTCTCTGCAAGAATCCAACCAACACCAGCATAATCGGT
>CBDUBB010000330.1:0-3153 GCA_965365265.1 uncultured Flavobacteriaceae bacterium | reverse complement strand
GGTGGTGTGCGTAAAAGGAATTCCCTGATTCTTCCCCCCGGGGACATGCGTCCCCTTCCCCTGGGAACAAGATATTTGTTTAACCTGCAATAAAAACCAGGAATTTATAGCTGCTACCAGAATCCTTCCGGAGATTACGGATTTCCTATAGTAAAGGTCTTCAGCAATCCTTTTTCCCCAGCGTTCGGCACCTCAGAGATCAGCACATACTGGCCGGGTTCCAGATTTACCTCAAAATAATGGATGCTGCCCGCCGGAGCGTCATTCGTGCCTCCCAGGAAGGTAAATCCTTCCGGCAGGGCGGAACTCATAAGCCCCGTAGGTGTGGCCCAGTTCATCCAGGCCTCAAGCGCCTCCAGGTCTGCCCCTTTTTCCATACGGGCCAGATTAACATCGTGCCCTACAAAGTTTTCATGGACGATCTGGTCCCCGTAGGTTACCTTGAAGGTGTTTTTTCCAGCCTTAGGCTGGCCATTCCAGCCGATCCCACCCTGGCTCCAGATGTTGATATCTATATCGGCTTCAGGTGGAGACAGGCGGCTGTCCTCCTCTGTGACTATAAGTTCTTTCGCCATTCCCATGGAATTGTGGAATCGGCCGTCGGGCATGCGGACATAACATTCCATCACATAATACCCGGGTTGGAGATTCAAGGTGGTCACAGCTGTTTGGTTCGCCCCGATCAGGCCAGTCCCTCCTGAGAAAATTATCTTGGAAAACCATTCCGGCAATTTGCCGAATGCCTCCATGGCTTCATCCATCTTCCCTTCCATAATCAGGGCCATTCCCGTATCAAAAGCGGGGCCCACTTCCTCTTCTGCATTCTCAATGGTGAAACCTTCAGGATACTTGTCCAGGAGGATAAAATGGGGTTCTGTGGACTGGTTTTTATAAACGAAGGTATTCCAGCCGGAAGGGATGGTGTCCGGGGCAAAGAATTCCATCGATTTGGTACTTACCTGGATTACAGCAGGCGCTTTCTGAACAGGGGAAACGGGCTCGGATTTTTCTTTAGGGTCTGTCTTACAGGAGGTTACCCAGAGCAAAAATACAAACCCGGCCAGCCCGAGCACACGGGCCGATTGACGATAGGCGTACATAGGTCAGTGCGTTTGATTTGCACTAATTTATAAAAAAAAGTGTCCTATTTCAATGGAAGCGGATATGCCTGCGCTTTATGCGCCGGAGCTGGCAGTTACTTGGCCAATATACTCCGGGAGATCACTATTTTCTGAATTTCCGAAGTACCCTCATAGATCTGGGTGATCTTGGCATCCCTCATCAACCGTTCTACATGGTATTCCTTGACATACCCATTTCCGCCGTGGATCTGTACGGCTTCCACGGCAGTATCCATGGCGACCTGGGAAGCGTAAAGCTTGGCCATCGCCCCGGAAAGATCGTAGTCATTGCCCTGGTCTTTGTCAATAGCGGACTTGTAGACCATATGGCGGGCAGCCTCGACCTGAGTATGCATATCTGCCAGTTTGAAGGCGATAGCCTGGTGGTTGGCAATTTCGGTCCCAAAGGCCTTGCGCTCTTTGGAGTATTTCAGGGCCAGCTCATAGGCGCCGGCGGCTATGCCCAGGGCCTGGGCCGCAATACCGATTCGGCCCCCGGCAAGGGTTTTCATGGCGAATTTGAATCCGAAGCCGTCCTCCCCGATCCGATTTTCCTTTGGCACTTTCACATCATTGAACATCAGCGAATGGGTGTCGCTGCCCCGGATACCCAATTTTTGCTCTTTGGGTCCGATCTCAAATCCTTCCATCCCCTTTTCCACAATCAGGGCGTTGATGCCCTTGTGTCCCTTTTCTGGATAGGTCTGGGCCATTACCAGGTATACATCGGCAGAAGAGCCGTTGGTGATCCAGTTTTTGGTTCCGTTCAGCACGTAGTGATCCCCCTTATCGATGGCGGTGGTTTTCTGGGAGGTAGCATCGCTGCCGGCTTCAGGTTCCGACAGGCAAAAAGCCCCCAGAATTTCTCCTGTTGCCAGTTTCCTGAGGTATTTGTCTTTTTGTTCCTGGGTGCCATAAACTTCCAGGCCCCAGCATACCAGGGAATTATTTACCGAAACAACCACGGAGGCAGATGCATCCACCTTGGAGAGTTCTTCCATGACCAGTACGTAAGAAAGGGTATCCATGCCGCTGCCTCCGTAAGCTGGGTCGACCATCATCCCAAGGAAGCCCAGTTCCCCCATTTTCCGCATTTGTGCTGCAGGGAATTCCTGTTTTTCATCCCGTTCAATGACGCCGGGGAGCAGTTCGGTCTGTGCAAAATCCCGGGCGGCCTGTTGAATCATCCGTTGTTCTTCGGTCAGTGTAAAATCCATAGGTGTTGCAAATTTTATAAAGAAGGGATACAAATATACGTCCAGATTACAAGGATTTCAACTCAAACCTACCTTTACTGAGAATAAGGTAACAGGGATTCTGAATGACACTGGAATTATACCTTAAAAGCGTCCCTTTATTTTTATATTTGTTTGGCCCGTTGGGCAATTCCGACTCGATAGCTTAGAGCCCTGAAGAGTCTTTACCAGTACCCTAAAAGACAGTTTGCCATATGGTAATGAAAGAACTTCTAGAACGCTTTGAAAACAAAGCCCCTGAAATTGTATTCCACTGGAATGATCCGGAGACCGAAGCAGAGGGATGGACCGTGATCAATTCCCTAAGGGGGGGTGCTGCCGGGGGAGGAACCCGCATGCGGGAGGGCCTTGACATGAATGAGGTACTTTCCCTGGCAAAGACAATGGAAGTGAAGTTTACCATTTCAGGACCACCCATAGGAGGGGCCAAATCCGGGATCAATTTCAATCCGGAAGACCCGAGAAAAAAAGGCGTGCTGGAGCGTTGGTACAGGGCGGTGTCCCCTTTGTTGAAGAGTTACTACGGCACGGGCGGGGACCTGAATGTGGACGAGATCCACGAGGTGATCCCGATTACGGAGGATGCCGGGGTTTGGCATCCGCAGGAAGGGGTTTTCAACGGCCATTTCAGGCCAACCGAAGCCGATAAGATCAACCGGATAGGACAACTACGGATGGGGGTTATCAAAGTGCTGGAAAGTTCTGATTATTCTCCGGACCCGGCCCGGAAGTATACGGTGGCAGATATGATCACAGGGTTTGGTGTGGCAGAAGCC
>CBDUBB010000329.1:0-3153 GCA_965365265.1 uncultured Flavobacteriaceae bacterium | reverse complement strand
CCGTGGTTCTCCACGAGTACGTTTATCCCCTTTTCTTTTGCATAGGTGGCCAGGCGACTCAACCCGTCCACGGAATTGGGGATCCATTGTTCCGGATCAGTGCTTCCCGAGAGATTTACCCGGATGGAATGGCAACCCATTTTGGCTGCCGCATCTACCCACTTGTAATGGTTTTCCACGGCTGCAATACGATCTGCTTGTCCTGAGGTAGCCAGATTCCCCTGACCATCTACCATAATCAAAAGGTTTTCCAGGCCATGTTTGGCCGCTTCCCCGTTGCAGCGATCCACAAACTTCTGCATAGCCTCTTCAGAAAAAGAGGCAGCCTTCAGTTCCGTGTCATACAACTGGCTAACATATTCAAGTCCTGTAAAACCCCACTCCTTTGCCTTTGCGGCAAACTCATAAGGATCCATATTCCCTTCCCTGATCGTGCGGTGTATGGACCATTGGGCCAGTGAGAGTTTAAAGAACGGGGATGGTTCAGTTGTGGATGCTGTGGCAGCTTCTTCTGCGGGATCCTCCTTTTTGGAAGTTTGTTTACAAGCCGCCATTCCAAGGATGGAAAGGGCCATGCCCGCCTGGGTGCTGCGATAGATGAAGTTTCTGCGTTTCATGGGTTGATGAATCGTAAGTTTGGTTTGAGATTGGCACCCATATCAGGGATTAAAAGGGGACTCCATCAGAATCCGCTAAAATTTGTCAAATCCCTATTTTTAAAGGATTTTGAGTGACAACTCTGTTGTTTTAACAGATTTTAAATGTAGAAAATTAATTTAATAATTAATACTTTTAGGGGCTAAACAAACTTAATTGATGAGTAAGTTCTATTACAACGAAGAACAGGAATCCTATGATGCCATCGTAGTGGGTACCGGAATCAGCGGAGGTTGGGCCGCCAAGGAATTATGCGAAAAAGGCCTGAAGACCCTGGTACTGGAACGCGGCCGGATGGTAAACCATATTACTGACTATCCGACTGCCAATATGGACCCCTGGGATTTTCCGAACGGGGGGCAACTCTCCCGGGAAGATCAGGCCAAGCAGCTCAAGCAGGCACGTACCGGATACACCACCAGGGCTCCCCATAATTTCTGGTTCGTCAACGACCTGGAACATCCCTACAACGAAGTAAAGCGCTTTGACTGGATGCGGGGATACCACGTCGGGGGACGCTCCATAATGTGGGGCCGCCACAGCTATCGCTGGAGCGCAATGGACTTCGAGGCAAACAAAAATGACGGGATCGCTGTGGACTGGCCTGTTCGGTATAAGGATATTGCACCCTGGTATGACAAGGTCGAGGCCTTCATCGGGGTCTCCGGGGAGAACCTGGGCCTGCCCCAGCACCCGGATGGGATCCTGGAACCGATGATGGAACTGAATTGTGTGGAACAACACCTGCGCGAAAAGGTGGCAGAAAACTTTGACGGCCGCGTTATCACAGCCGGGCGGGTGGCTCATATCACCAGCGATAAAAAATTCGAAGGGGCCAACCGCCAAAAATGCCAGTTCCGGAACCGCTGTATCCGGGGCTGTCCTTTCGGGGCCTACTTCAGCAGCAACTCCTCTACACTGCCGGCAGCCGAAGCCACCGGAAACATGACCCTGCGTCCTGATTCCATCGTACACGAGATCATGTACGACCCGGACAGCGGAAAAGCCACAGGGGTAAAAGTGATCGACAGGATCACCAAGGAACCCTATGAATTCACTGCCAAAGTAATTTTCCTATGTGCCTCCACGGTCGCCTCCACGGCCATTCTGATGCAATCCAAATCTGACCGCTTCCCGGAAGGGATGGGGAATGATTCCGGCCAACTGGGCAGGAACATCATGGACCACCACCTGGGTGTTGGAGCTTCAGGTAGTTTAGACGGATATGAAGACAAGTACTACAGGGGACGGAAAGCCAACGGCATTTACATTCCCAGATTCCGGAACCTCGGCGGGAAGTCCAATACAGACAAGTTCATAAGGGGTTATGGCTACCAGGGGGGTGGCAGCCGGGGCAACTGGCAGGACACTATCAAGGAGCTCTCTCATGGCAAGCAACTCAAAGAAGCCATCCTGAAACCAGGCGGCTGGCGGTTCGGCATGTCCGGGTTTGGGGAAGTGCTGCCATACGAGGACAACCGCATGTACCTGGACTACGAGAAACTGGACCAATGGGGGCTGCCAACGGTGACCTTCGATGCCGAATTCAAAGAAAATGAATGGAGGATGCGGGAGGATATGAAGGAACAGGCCGTGGCCATGCTGGAAAAAGCAGGGTTCCGGGATGTCACTCCTTACGACGATCCGGGTGCCCTTGGCCTTGGAATCCACGAAATGGGAACGGCCCGTATGGGACGGAATCCCAAGACCTCAGTGCTCAACGGGTATAACCAAATACATGCAGTCAAGAATGTCTATGTTACCGACGGGTCTTTTATGACCTCTGCTTCCTGTGTAAACCCGTCCCTGACCTATATGGCCTTCACTGCCAGGGCAGCCGACCATGCCGTAAAAGAACTTAAAAAAGGAAACATCTAATGGACAGAAGAATCGCATTGAAGAACATGGGGCTGGCCCTCGGGTATACCGTAGCTACCCCTACCATCATAAGCCTGATGCAGAGTTGCGCACAGGACACTACCCCTCAGTGGACCCCGGTATTTTACAGCCCGGAGGAAGGGTCGGTCCTTATGCACCTGGTGGATATCATTCTTCCCAAAACGGACACCCCTTCGGCCACCGAAGTGGGGGTGCATAAGTTCCTGGACAAGTATATGAACGAGGTTTCCACGGAAAAGGAGCAGCAGTTTATCAAAATGGGAATGGGCAGGTTCATCGAAAAAGCCCTGGCCGACTCCGGAAAGGAATCGGCCGCCGATTTGGAAGTTGAGGACCTGGAACCCCTTCTGTCTGAATCTCTCAAGAAAAGAGAGAAGGAAGAAGAAGCTGTCATCTTCGAATCCCTAATGAGTTATAACGAAGCTGTTGCAAAAGGAGCGCCTGCTGAACTGGACGGTGATGTAGCCAGATATGCCTATGCGACCCAGCTAAGGGATGGGGTCATCTCGGCCTATAAGAACTCTGAATACATTGGGGAAGAGGTACTGGCCTACCTACAAATACCGGGTGGCTATATCGGATGCGGCGACCTGGATG
>CBDUBB010000328.1:0-3161 GCA_965365265.1 uncultured Flavobacteriaceae bacterium | reverse complement strand
CCCTGATCAACCCCGCCACCAGGACCCGGATCGACCTGGGCCTGAAGCTTCGGGGACGTGAACCGGCCGGGCGCCTGGAGGATTCCGGGCCCTTTGGCACCATGTGCACCCACCGGGTGCAGCTCACAGATCCCGCCCAGGTAGACCCCGAACTGAGGGCGTGGCTCGAAGCCGCCTACGGGGAAGCCGGGTAACCCCGTTCCCTTTCCCAAGCGTAAAAGCGCCATCTCCAAGTTCTTAAAGCACTCTGAAACAAGGGGAAGACCCCTGCATTCATTTGCCTGGACCCTATTTCAACAACTTCTTTTTCGTACCTTTTCAGACATTTTTATTCAAAACCCATTCACCTAAATGTTCACAAATGAAAACAACACGTAAATCCAGGCAAATCTTTCTGATTCTGACCGGTTTGCTGCTGCTGGGGACCTCCGGAACCAAACTCCTGGCGCAGGACATCCGGACCGAACGGGTCAGTTTCCAGCGTGGTACCAGCAGTGCTACCATTGAAAGTTCCATCTCCGGTTATGAAACTATAGACTACCTGCTTAATGTACGCTCGGGCCAGTACATGAACGTTAGCATGGCCACCAACAACAGTTCCAACTATTTCAATATTATGGAACCAGGAGAGGAATATGAAGCCATTTACAATGCCTCCATCAACGGAAACCAGTTTGAAGGCACCACGGCCAAAAGCGGGGATTACCGCATCCGCGTGTACCTGATGCGAAACGCAGCCAGAAGGAATGAAACTGCTAATTACCGCCTTGAGATGATCGTCAGCGGTTCCGGAAACTCAGGTAGTTCCGGGGCCTCCGCAAATGATGCCAAAGTGGCCGGGACTGACTTCAATGCCACGGGAATGATCCCCTGCAGCATGGGCAATGGTGCCCCCACAGGAAACTGTGATTTCGGGGTGGTCCGTAGGGGGAATGGAGATGCGGATGTGCACATCACCAAATCCAACGGTGCCACCCGGGTTATTTATTTTCAGGATGGAAATGCCGTGGGGTATGACAGAAGCCAGGCGGACAGGGGTGAATTCAGTGCCAGCAAGGAATCGGACCTGTACATTGTCCGGATTGGCAGCGAACGTTACGAAATTCCTGAAGCAGTCGTTTTCGGAGGATGATCCATATGGCTCATATATTCGTATATGTTATGTAAGTCAACCCCCGGCCGTCCAAGGCGGCGGGGCAATCATTTAACTCACTAAAATTTAAACCGTATGAAAATCGTATTTAAAAGTGTATTGCTGCTGTTGGCCCTGTCCATCGGCATATCCCTTACCTCCTGCAAGCAGGAGACCAAAGACAAGATGAAAGCCGCTGAGGAAGCCGTGGTGGATGAAGCCAAGGAAGCTGCTGAAACTGTCGGAGAAGCGGCCGAAGAGGCCGGAGAAGCCGTAAAGGAGGCTGCCGAGGATGCCGCTGAGGCCATTAGCGATGAAATCAAAAAGGTCCGCGTTCAGTTTGATTCCGGTGCCAGCAGCAAAACTGTGGAAAGCAGTATTACGGGGCGTGAAACCGTCGACTATATGCTCAATGTAAAGGAAGGCCAGCTGATGAACATCAGCATGGCCACCCAGCACGGGGCCACCTACTTTAACATCATGGAACCCGGGGAAGAATATGTAGCGATCTTCAATGGCTCAAACAGCGGGAATCAGTTTGAAGGTCCTGCTGCCAAGAGCGGAGACTACACCATCCGGGTCTATATGATGCGGAGTGCCGCCCGTCGGGGTGAAACCGCCGATTACCGACTCGAAATGATTGTCGGGAATTAGGAGACGATCCTGCCACCCTGGGATTCCCTTTTAGAAACCAATAGAAGTCAAACCAAAATCAAAAAATAAGATCGTATGAAAATTGCATTCAAGACGTTATCCATCCTCCTGGCAATGTTCTTCAGCCTGTCTTTTGTTTCCTGCAAACAAGGTACCAAAGAAAAGGTACAGGAAGCCGGAGAGGCCGTTGTGGAAGACACGAAGGAGGCCGCTGAAAAAACAGCCGGGGCGGTGGAAGAGGCCGCAAATGAAGTAAAGGACGCAGTGGTAGAAGGAACTGATTTCCACGCCACCGGTATGGTTAAGTGCTGGATGGACAGGGACGCCGCGGATTCCGAATGCCCCTTTGGCGTGATCCGCCGGGGCAACGGGACGGCCGACGTACACATCACCAAGTCGGACGGGAGAAAGCGGGTTATCTTTTTTGAGACTGGCAAAGCGGTGGGATATGATATGAGCCAGGCCGATCCGGGTGAGTTCCGTGCCAACCAGCAGGGGGACACCTGGATTATATTCATAGGAGAGGAGCGGTATGAGATTCCGGATGCCATCATCTCAGGTGGATAAGACCTCCCCCACATGATTCAGGACCGCATCATCGATTGGGATGGTGCGGTTTTTTTATGCAATACCCACTGCATTCCCCAAACCCTGAAACCCTGAAACCCCAAGAATGGAAGTTTTTCTTGCGGATTTGATCACAAAGAGGTATTTTGATCAGGCTATCCGGGAAACGGGTATATCGATTCTCCTAATCCACACTTAAATGAAGCGACTTCTCTTTTTTTTACTATGGGTGCCCCTGCTGGGATCTTCACAGGACCAAAAGGACATCGACTCTGTCGCCATCTCCCTGATTGACAAAATGGGCCGGGTCATCGGCAGTCTCGAGACGTGCTCCTTTGACCTGACCACTGTTCATGATGAGACCAATGAAAATGGCCTGTTGGAGCGAACATTTGAAATTCATCAGGTCAACTTCCGGGGGCCAGACAAAATGGCCGTTCATTCAAGAGGTGGTGAGGGCAACACGGGATACTGGTACAATGGCTCCCTGCTGACCTGGTACTCCTACGACGAAAACAACTACATAACGCTCCCGGTCCCCGAAACGATTATCAAAACCATCGACAGCGTAAATACCACTTTTGGATTCCGGTTCCCCGCTGCGGATATTTTTTATCCCTCCTTCGGAGACGACATCCTGGAGGAATTTGACAGGGTAAAATTTGCCGGGATCAAGAAACTGGGCGAGAACCTCGCGATTGCACGAATACGTCGCCAAGAATCACAGCGCATATGGGCACAGCGGCTGGGGGTGTCGCTTCCCACCTTAATTCGCCTCGAAAAAGGAGACCCAAAGGTCAGTATGGGC
>CBDUBB010000327.1:0-3161 GCA_965365265.1 uncultured Flavobacteriaceae bacterium | reverse complement strand
ACCAGAAGCGGATAAAAGATTGATTCTGAATCCCGAAATCAGGAGGCAAATTGCAGCACAGGATTACATGGATACGGTGTTACCTCCAGCCGAAAACCACTCCCTTCTTGAGGGGTATCAAAAATGGAAACACGAATTGGACAAACATTTAACTTCTTAACCCATGCCATTGATTGGAAATACCGAGTTCTTCAAAGGAATTGGCCGCATTCCCTACGAGGGAAAAGACTCAGATAATCCCCTTGCTTTCAAGTTCTACGAGGCAGACCGCCTGGTGGACGGAAAGCCCATGAGGGAGCACTTCAAATTTGCCGTTGCCTATTGGCACAGCTTCTGTGGAACCGGGGCAGACCCATTTGGTCCGGGTACCCTCGAGCACCCGTGGGATGCCCCTTCGGATCCCCTGGAGGCAGCCAGACAAAAGGCGGATGCCGCTTTTGAATTCATCACCAAACTCGGGTTTGATTATTTCTGTTTTCACGATTATGACCTGGTCCGGGAAGCCCCTTCTCTGAAAGAATCGGAAGCGAGGCTGGGTAACATGGTATCCTACATCCAGGAAAAAATGGCGGCCTCAGGAGTGAAATTGCTTTGGGGCACTGCAAATTGTTTCAGCCATCCGAGGTACATGAACGGGGCAGCCACAAACCCGGATTTCAGGGTTTTGGCCAGGGCCGCAGCCCAGGTAAAGGCAGCCCTGGATGCCACCATTGCCCTGGGGGGAGAAAACTACGTCTTCTGGGGAGGCAGGGAAGGGTACATGTCGCTGTTAAATACAAATGTAAAAAGGGAGCTGGACCACCTGGGACGCTTTCTCGGACTGGCCAGGGATTATGCCCGGGCACAGGGTTTCAAAGGAACATTCTTTATTGAGCCCAAACCCATGGAACCCATGAAACACCAGTACGATTACGATGCGGCAACTGTGATCGGCTTCCTTCATCAGTACGGGTTACAGGACGACTTCAAACTCAACCTGGAGGTAAACCATGCCACCCTGGCCGGCCACAGCATGCAGCACGAGATGGAGATTGCCGCGGCCCACGGGATGCTGGGCAGCATCGACGCTAACCGGGGAGATTATCAGAACGGCTGGGACACGGATCAGTTCCCCAACAACCTGAATGAGGTGGCCCTTATGATGCTCACCCTCCTGGAAGCCGGCGGATTAAGAGGAGGTGGTATTAATTTTGACGCAAAACTCAGGAGGAATTCCACCGATGCGGAAGACCTTTTCCTGGCACATATCGGTGGGGCTGATACCTTTGCAAGGGCCCTGCTGATCGCAGACCAGATCCTTAAGGAGTCAACCTACAGGGAATTCCGGAGAAAGCGCTATGCGTCCTTCGATACTGGCAAAGGGAAGGAATACGAGGCCGGAAAGCTCACCTTTTCGGATTTGTATGACATCGCCCATCAGCAGGGTGCAATTCCCCCTACCAGCGGAAAACAGGAGTTCCTTGAAAATCTTGTGAACCGGTATCTCTGAAACGCGGTTGTTCGAGGGTACGGGGATTAGATCCGGAGGTGGAAAAGCCATTTGCATAACCCTGACTTTAAGGGGTGCCGCCAAACATTTTTCCAAATTATGGACCCAATTAGGAGGAATCTTTTATTTTAGCTTTATTCGACTGAATTAACCAACCAAGTACCACTGCACTAATGACAACAACTTTCGGGTTTTGGGATTACTTTATATTTATCTCCTACGCCCTGCTAATTCTCAGCGTCGGGCTCTATGTTTCCAGGGATAAGAAAGGGCATCAGAAAAATGCCGAAGATTATTTTCTGGCCGGAAAATCCCTGCCCTGGTGGGCCATAGGCGCCTCCCTTATTGCCGCCAATATATCAGCGGAGCAGTTCATCGGAATGTCAGGTTCCGGTTTTGCCGTGGGCCTGGCAATTGCCTCCTATGAATGGATGGCCGCGGTCACCCTGCTCATAGTGGGAAAATTCTTCCTGCCCATCTTCATCAATAAGGGCCTGTACACGATCCCGGAATTCGTGGAACAACGGTATTCAACTACGCTTAAAACTATCTTGGCCGTATTCTGGATCGCCCTGTACGTCTTTGTAAACCTGGCCTCTGTACTGTACCTGGGCGCCCTGGCCCTGGAGACCATAATGGGGATCCCCATGGTGTATGGTGTTATTGGCCTCTCCCTTTTTGCCGCGGCCTATTCCCTCTATGGGGGGCTTTCTGCAGTGGCCTGGACCGATGTTATCCAGGTTGTTTTCCTGGTCCTGGGAGGGCTTGTAACCACCTATCTGGCTTTGAATGCAGTATCGGATGGCAATGGCGTCCTCGCCGGGCTTAAAACGGTTTACGAGGCCGTACCGGAAAAATTCGCCATGATCCTGGACAAATCCAACCCGGAATATAAAAACCTGCCCGGGCTGGGGGTGCTTGTAGGGGGGTTATGGGTGGCCAACCTGTACTACTGGGGGTTCAACCAGTATATCATCCAGAGGACACTTGCCGCCAAATCGCTCCGGGAATCCCAGAAAGGGATCATCCTGGCTGCCTTCCTCAAGATCATCATCCCTTTGATCGTGGTAATCCCGGGAATCGCGGCCTATGTCATGGTAAATGATCCCGTTACCATGAACCGGCTCGGGGACCTGGCCATGAATAATATTCCATCCCTGGACCAGGCAGACAAGGCCTATCCGTGGTTGTTGCAATTCCTTCCGGTAGGACTGAAAGGAGTTGCTTTTGCAGCCCTTGCCGCAGCCATTGTCTCGTCGCTGGCCTCCATGCTGAATTCCACCTCCACCATTTTTACCATGGATATTTACCGGCAGTATGTCAACAAGGATGCCTCCGCCAAACAAACCGTTAAAGTGGGAAGGCTGACAGCTGCTGCCGCCCTGGTCGTTTCCTGTATCATGGCACCCCTTCTGGGAGGGATTGATCAGGCGTTCCAGTTCATTCAGGAATATACCGGCCTTGTAAGCCCGGGGATTCTCGCTGTATTCCTCCTTGGGCTGTTCTGGAAGAAGACCACGAACAGGGCGGCCATTGTGGGTGCCCTGGCTTCCATTCCAATTGCCCTCTATTTCAAGGTTGGACAAAACGGCTGGTCGGAGAGTCCCTTCTTCGTCAATGTGCCTTTCCTGGACCAAATGGGATATACCCTGTTACTGACCATGGGTATCAT
>CBDUBB010000326.1:0-3203 GCA_965365265.1 uncultured Flavobacteriaceae bacterium | reverse complement strand
CCCCAACTCTTGGTATTCACTTTGTCGCCCCAGGTGGGCAAGAGCGCGATGTAAAGTCCCAGCTGATCCGCCTTTTGGACAATGTAATCCACATGTTCAAAGTAGGCTTCATTCGGTTTTGTCGGGTCGTTGTCCTGCAACGGGAGGTGGCCGTACGGGTTGGGCGTATTCAGGCCGTCGAGCTCCGCCAGGGCCACGGCTTGTATCACATTGAAGCCTTGAGAAGCGCGTTTTTCCAAATATAGGTCCGCTTCGTCCCGGTCGCATCGATGGAATAGTTCCCAGGCCGTATCGGCCAGCCAAAAGAAAGGTTTTCCGTCTTCAGTTACCAGAAAACGTCCGTTTGGACTTACTTCCAGGCGCTGGGTCTGGCCCCGATGTGGAAGAAAAAACAGGCAAAGGAATACAAGCGTACGCAACATCATTTTTGAGGTGGTTTCAGTAAGTACGAAAGCCATATCCGGGATGTATCTTGTTAATGTCCATTAGATGACTCATTTAAGCACCTCGCTTACCTGCACCACCGGCTGGATGTTCGTGTAGTTTGGAATGTCGTTCAAAATTTGCTCCGCCACGGGACCGAAGGCCTGTCCGTAGGCCTCCAGGGAGTCAAAGTACAGGTAGCCGATGGCCAGATAGGGAATGGCGTCTTCGGGGGTGCGCCCGGCGATCCCTTTGTCGATAGCAAAACCTTTCATGGCATCGCCCATCAGTTCGGCCACCATGGGCATATGCTTACTGGCATAGTAATCCATGTCAAAGGTATTGCCTTCTCCGTTCGGATACATGATGGTCACTTTGATCATGCCTTTTTCATCGGAGGAGGCTTCATTATTGGCCGGCGACCAGCTGCTTGCCAGTAGTACGACCGCGCTCAGGAAAAGAAAGATGGTTTTTGATTTCATGGAGTTGTGAGTTAAATGTAACATCGATCCTGTTTGTGGAATACCGGAGAATCAAGTCGGATTAATGTAAGGAAAATTCACTTGTCATGGGGCATTCATTCCCAACTCTTCGTCAATCAAATCCTTCAAGGCAGCAATCCGGGTGAGCGCCCTTTCGTAGACGTCATTTTTTTCCACCATCAATCCGGTCAGGAGGGTGAACTGGTTCTGAAACTCAAAACTGTAGAGCATATCCTGCTTTTCTACCTTCATATTCATCACCCTGATGGAGCTGAAGATGTTTGGAATGATGAAATTCATCACGGCCTGGGAATGGGTCTCCTCCAGTTTGTTCATGTAAATGTAGGTTTCTTCCAGTTGCTGCAGGCCTTCAATAACATGCTGGTTCTTCAGGAGTTTGATCTCCCCGCTATTGACCAACGACTGGTAGATATTGCTTTGACGATGGAAGTCCGAGGATCTTTGCAGATTCAAAGTGATGTTGGCCAGCGTATCTATGGCAGATCGGTCATTTTGGGCGATGATGCCGATAGCATACTGGTACTGCTCCAGGAACATGTTGTTGTAGTCCATGGAACCATTGATGCCTTGCTGGTCTTCTACCAGCTGCCTTTTAATGTTTCTGTAATAATTCCTTTCTTCGATTCTATTCAACCGGTCTTGATTCCAGTTGTTGATTTGGAGGGCGATCAGGATCCCGATCACCACGAGCACGATTTCCCCGATGGCATATAACAGGTATCGGGTGACTTTGTTCTCAGCCAGCAATCTGCGCCGTAAGCCTCTGAAGAAGTTGATCATAGCTGGACTTCGTGAAGGAAGTGGGTTTACGCCCGATATGAATGTACGGAAAATTGACGATCCGTCCCGAATGGCCCCGTAGCCGGAGGCTGACGCTGCTATTTTAAGCTTGTCATTTCACCCGGTGCAGATCCCGCAGTACCGATCTCACCATATTCATTTTTGAGAGCTCGCCTCTGGAAAACACCTTCACCAATCCGTTCTCCTTCAGTTGCATTTTTTTAAAGATCGCCCCTGCGGGATAGCCCTGAGCTTGCAACGAGGCTACCTGCTCAAAAAACGCATTAAAGAAATCCAGTTTTTTCCGGAGCGCCTGCTTGCCGTTTGCGAGTTTGGGGTTGTGACTGCAGAACAATACGTCAAAATCCAGCTCCAGCGCCCGCCGTATGGACTCGATCTGGTCCAGCATGCTTTCCTCCTTCAGGAAGTAACTGATGTAAGAGTTGATATACAGATCGGCAGAAAAGAGCCATTTTCGGGTGGGTTCGTACAGGGCCACCATGTCCGGGGCATGCCCGGGAATGGGAATCAGTTCAAAACGGCAATTCCGGGTCTCGATGTGGCCGGCAGCGGGTATCAGGTCGTGTACGGGAGGCCGGCTTCCCCAGGTTACCCATTGGACAAAACTCAGTTTAGGCGGAGCCTTCATGAGCTGGCAACACGCCTCTGAGGCATACGCTTTGCATCCAAAGCGATTTCTCAGCGGGCTGATATTCCCCGAATGATCTTCGTGGTGGTGGGTGATAAACAGCTGTTCCACCGGCAATTCCCCGGTGGCTTCCAGGATGTGCCGTCGCATCCTGGGCTGGCCGGTATCGATAAGCAATCCGTCCACAAAATAGACATGGGAGAACATTTTGGGCCGCCCCAACAACTTGCGCCCGAATTTCAGGCCCAGGACGCCTTCATGCTCGAATTTGTGCGTAACGACCAAAACTACTTCCGGTATCCCCCGCTTTCCAGCATCAGTGCACCGCTCTTCAGATGTCCCAGCAGGTTCATTAACTTAGGTTTGGTGGACTCGCCCATCAGCACGTTCAGGCCGATCTTGGGCGGTCCGGATGCCTGGATCTTTGCCAGTAACCCTTCAAAGAACGCAATCCCGGCCTGCGTTTGGTCGGTCGAGGAGACTTTACTCAGGCCCAGGCCTGTAAGGATCCGGTCCATTTCCCGGTTCGTGAACAGGAAGCTCTGATCGGCGGAACTGGCCCAGGGCATTGGGTATGTCACGGGTTCCACATTGTGCTTCAGGATGTCGTAGTACAGGAAGAAACCGTCGGGCCGCAACACCCTGTTTGCCTCCGCGTAAAATTGCTGCTTGTCCGGCACATTCATCTGCACGTGCTGGGTCCAGACTGCGTCAAAGGTGGCATCCGGGAAGGGGAGGGAAGCGGCATCTCCGTGTACAAAGCGGGTTTTGGAGCCCAGGCCCACCAACTCGGATAATTTGGTTGCGGTACGGATATATTCGGCGCAGAGGTCAATGCCGGTAGCCCT